>JBDHTH010000069.1:0-9505 GCA_039808545.1 Phreatobacteraceae bacterium
GCCGCGGCTTTCGGCGGCGCATGGACTATCGTCGTGATCGCGGTCTTGGAGGCCGGCCCGTCTGCGCAGGGCGGACTCTCTCGCATCGACGATGCCGGAAGGCCAACGAGCTTGCGCTGCGTAACCCTCGTCTCGGTCTCATGCCGATCAGCGCGCGACCGATGCGGCCCCTGCGTATCCGGCCGTCGCCGAGAGCCGTCGTCAAGCCGGGCCTGTCTCCTATAGGCTGGGCCGCCGACGGTTTCTTTTGCCCGGCTGCGCGCTCTTCGCCATGCCGCCGCTCACGGCCGAGGCGGGGTTTCTTCGCAAGGGAGTGACATATGGACGGCTTGGTGATCCGCGGCGGCCGGGTGGTCGATCCGGAAAGCGGCATGGACGAATGCGCCGATGTCGCGGTGCTGGATGGCAGGATCGCGGCGATCGGCACCGGGCTCGGCGGCGCCGATCGCGTCATCGACGCGCGCGGGCTCATCGTTGCGCCGGGCTTCATCGACCTGCACGCCCACGGCCAGTCGATCCCCGCCGATCGCATGCAGGCCTTCGACGGCGTCGCCACCACGCTCGACCTGGAGGCCGGCGTCATGCCGGTCGCCGCCTGGTATCGCCGGCAGCAGGAGCAGGGGCGCGTCCTCAACTACGGCGCGGCGACGAACTGGGCCTTCGCCCGGATCGGCGCGATGGTCGGAAGCAACGAGGAATCGTCGCTGGAGGCGTTCGGACGCGCCATGCGCGATCCGCGCTGGATGGAGAACGTCTCCACGGCCGAGGAGCAGCAGGGCATCCTCGACCGCATCGCGGCGGGGCTGGAGGAAGGCGGCATCGGCATCGGCATCCTCAACGCCTATGCGCCGGGCGCGGGCGTGCAGGAGCTCACCGCCGTCTGCCAGCTCGCCGCCGCGCATGGCGTGCCGACCTTCACGCATATCGCCTATATGGCGAACCGCGATCCGAAGAGCGCGGCCGAGGCCTATGTGCGGCTGATCGGCTATGCCGGCGCGACCGGCGCGCATATGCATATCTGCCACTTCAACAGCAGCAGCAAGACCGATGTGGAGCGCTGCGAGCCGCTGATCCGCAAGGCGCAGGCGCAGGGGCTGCCGATCACGGTGGAAGCCTATCCCTACGGCACGGGCTCGACCGTCGTCTCGGCGGCCTTCTTCACCGATCCGGACTTCGAGAGCCGCAACGACGCCACCTACGACCAGGTGCAGATCGTCGCCAGCGGGCGGCGCTTCAAGGATCGCGAGGACCTGCTGGCTGCGCAGGCCGAGGACCCGTCCCAGCTCGTGCTCTGGCACGTGCTCGACACCGAGAACAACCCGCGCCATCGCGACATGCTGGACCTGTCCGTGCTCTATCCGGGCGGCGCCATCGCGTCGGACGCCATGCCCTGGACCATGCCGGACGGCTCGATCTACACGGGCGACGCCTGGCCGCTGCCGGAGGAGGCGACATCGCATCCGCGCTCGGCCGGCACGTTCACGCGCTTCCTCCGCCACTGGGTGCGCGAGCGGGGCGCGCTGCCGCTCGTCGAAGGCATCGCCAAATGCACGCTGATCCCCGCCCGGATCCTGGAGGCGAGCACGCCGGCGATGCACGACAAGGGCCGGCTGAGGCCGGGCGCCGATGCCGATATCACAGTGTTCGATCTCGAGACCGTGACCGACCGGGCCGAATTCACCGCGATGAACCGCGCCGCCGAGGGCGTGCGGCACCTCGTCGTCAGCGGCCATCCGGTCATCGCCGACGGCGTGCTGGATACGCAGGCGCGGCCGGGCAGGCCGGTGCGCCGGCCCGTCAAGACGGCGGCATGAGCCGATGCCGGTCCCGGTGCTGCTGGTCGCCGGCTTCCTCGGGGCCGGCAAGACCACGCTCGTCAACCATGTCCTGAGCCATGCGGGCGGGCGGCGCATCGCGGCGGTCGTCAACGATTTCGGCGCGATCAACATCGACGCGGAGCTGATCGCGGGTGCCGAGGGCGGCGTGGTCGGCCTGAAGAACGGCTGCATCTGCTGCTCGCTGGAAGGCGACCTGCTGCGCACGCTGGCGAGCCTGCTGCGCCGCGCCCCGCGCCCCGAAGCGATCGTGATCGAGACCAGTGGCGTCGCCGAGCCGGCCGACATCGTCCGCAACCTGATGGACCCGGTGGTCTCGCGGGCAGCGCTGCTGGAAACGGTGCTTTGCGTCACCGATGCCTCGGCGCCGGCCGGCGCGTTCGACGATCCCCTGCGGCGCGCCCAGGTCAAGGCCGCCGACATCGTCGCGCTGAGCAAGGTCGATCTCGCCGGGGCGGAGGCGCTCGCGCGCAACCGTGCCGCCGTCGCCGCGATCAATCCGCGCGCCGTGATCGTGGAGGCGCCGCAGGGGGCGGTGCCGCTCGCGCTCGTCTTCCCGGACGATCCCGACCGGGTGGCGCCGCCGCGCGATCCGGGGCGCAGGCTCCCTCATGCCGAACGCTTCGAGAGCCTGGGCTGGTCCACGCCGGCGCCGCTCTCCCTGCCGCGCCTCCAGCGGGCGATCGGCGGACTGAGCCCGCGCCTCGCGCGCGCCAAGGGCCTGTTCGAGACGGTCGAGCAGCCGGGCCGCCGCTACCTGCTGCAGCTCGCGGGCGGGCGGGCCGTTCTGGCGCCCACGGGCGAATCCCACGCCGACCGGCGCGGCGCTCGATTCGTCTTCATTGCGGAGATCGGCGCGATCTCGCAGGCGGAGATCGAGGCCGCCATGGCGACCTGCATCGGGGACGGGAGCGCGTAGACGGCGGCCCGGGACCGCTCGCCGTTCAGGCCCCGAACGTACCCGGCTTGGCGATATGCTGCGGCAACGCCTCGATGGCGCCGTCGATGAGGATCTCGCCGGCGCGCAGCGCGTGGAGGGCCATAGCGACGGCGGCCGCGACGGTCGGCTGCGCGGGTTTGCGGGTCGCGAGCGGGCCGATGACGCCTTCGGTGACGAGGCCGAACAGCGCGCCGGCCGCGAGGCGGCCGTCCTGCGCCGGCACGAGGCGGGCGCGCATGGCGCCCTCCACGCGCTTCTCGATCTCGGCGACGATGGCGCCGCGCAGCCGGCCGCGGCTTTCGTCGAGATCCGGGGCGACCGGCTCGGCCAGCATCGCATAGGCGAGGCGCTTGTCGGCGAGGGCGCGGCTCGCGAAGACGCCGATGGCGGCCGCGAGCGCCGCGACCGGATCCTCGGCCGCCTCCGCTGCCGCCGCCATCGCGGCGACCTCGCGTTCGGCCGCCGTTTCCACGAGCCCCGCGACGAGGTCGGTCTTGGCGGGGAAGAATCGGTAGACCGTGCCGATGCCGACGGTTGCGCCGGCCGCGACCTCGGCGACCTGCACGGCCGCCATCCCCTGCTCGCGCGCCAGGTTCAATGCCGCCGCAACGATCGCGTCGCGCCGCTCGGCGAGCCGCGCCAGCACGCGTTCGGTTTTCCGATAGGCCATGCTTCGTCCCCCAACCTGTCCGGCCGCCCTTCGCCGGATCGCGCCGCCCGGCCGAAGCGTCGCGCCGGCGCTAAGCGTTCTCGACCGACGCCACCTGAAATGTGTGCAGCACGCCGTCCTCGTCGCGCACCGAGACATATTCGCCGATCTGAAAGACGTGGTCGCCGAAGCGATAGCCCGCCTCGTCGTCGTCGGTGGCGCTGCCGTCGTAATCGAAGATCCAGGTCGCGCCCTTGGCGCCGCCGGATTTGTGAATGAGATGGCCGATCTCGTCGCGCTCGCCGGCCCAGAAGCGGCGCACCGTGCATTGCTCGCGCAGCTTGCGCCAGGATGCGAGGTCGATCCGGCCCTCTCCGTCGAGCGGCGCCGTGAACTCGTAGCCGTGCCGGGTCGAGCCGTTCGGATAGTCCTTGCCGCGCGCAAGATCGAGACGAATGCGCTTCAACACATGGGTCATGCCCAAGCTCCAGCCTGCGGGATATCGAGGGAGTTTGCGACGGCGAGGCCGGCTCGCGCAACCTCTGAAACGAGGGAGCTGAAAGGAAGAGCCTTACAGACCCGCGGCCCTGAGCGCGATGGCGGTGAGGATGCCGATGACGAGCGCGACGATGGCGTTCTTCAGCACCAGCATGGCGGCGACGGTCGCGGCGGCGGTCGCCCAGCCGACCAGCCCGGCGCGCAGGATTCCCGGCGCGATCAGCGCCACGACGATGGCGCCGGGCAGCGCCGCGAGGATGCGCTCCAGGCGCGGCGTCATCGGCACCAGACGCATCGCCCAATAGCCGCCGGCGCGCAGCAGCGCCGTGACCAGCGCCATGGCGGCTATGGCGACGAGATCGAGGCTCATGGCCGGCTTTCCTCGGCATAGGCGCCCGCCAGGCTGCCGGCGATCGCGCCCGCGACGATATACCAGTGCCCCTCCACGAGATGGGCGGTGGCGATCGAGACGAGGCCGGCAATGCCCCAGCCGACGAGGTCGGCGCGGCCCTTCCACATCGGCACGATCATCCCGATGAACATCGCCGGCATGACGAGGTCGAGCCCGTAGGTCTTCGGATCGTCGATCAGCGTGCCGAGAAGATAGCCGGGCAGCGTCAGCAGCACCCAGAAGCCGAGCAGCGCCAAGCCGGCGCCGGCCAGCACGCCGGCGTCGCGGCCGCCGGTCGAGAAATGCCGGATCGCCACGAGCCAGCTCGCATCCGTCACGGTAAGCAGGCTCGGATAGACGAGCCGGCCGGGCAGGCGGCCGATATGCGGGCGCAGCGAGGCGGTCTCCAGCGCGATGCGGAAATTGACGATGGCGGTGACGGCCGCCACGAGCAGGATGCCGCCCGGCGTCCAGGGGTTCTGCCAGATGTCGAGCGCCGCGAGCTGGGCGGCGGCGCCGAAGACCAGCGCCGACATCGCCAGCGTGTCGAAGAGGCCGAGCCCCTTCTTGGCCGAGAGCGCGCCGACCGCCAGCGCCGGCACCAGCGTTCCGAGCACGAAAGGTATAGAGAGGCGGGCGCCGAGCCTGAGGCCGCGCCGCGTGAAGACGGCCTCTTTGCGCTTTTCGCTGCCCCTGTCGTCGTTCATCGCCGCCGCCTTGTGCTCAAGGTCCCGCGCATAGCCGGACGCCGATGCGGCGGCAAGCGACGCAGCGCATGGCGCCTGCTAGAATCAAATGGAACGGCTGCCTGATTCGGAGAGATCGATGGCGCGCGAATCGATGCCTCGGAATTGCCTGCGCGATCGGCTGCGCCGCTCGGCGGCCGCCCTCGTCGGCGGCATGCTGCTTCTGGCGGCGGGCGGCGCCGCGCAGGCCGAGGAGGCGCTGCCGCGCGCCACCATCCTGGCGCTCCAGGATGCGCTCTTGTGGAGCGGCGACTTCAAGGCGCCGGCCGACGGCACGCTCGGCGAGGCGACTATCGCGGCCCTGAAAGCCTTCCAGGCGCGCGAGAACCGGCCCGTCACCGGCCAGCTCTCGGCCGAGGATGCGCGGCGGCTGAAGGAGGTCGCGGCCGTGGCCAAGCGCGAGGTGGGGCTCGAAACGGTCATCGACGCCAAGGGCGACATCGTCGTGCCGGTGCCGCGCGCCCTGCTGGAGGCCGCCAGCCGGGGTCCGCTCGGCCGCAAATTCGCGAGCCGCGACGGGCTCGCGGCCTTCGAGACCTTCGTGCGCCCGAAGGGGACGCTGAAGGCCTATCTCGACGAGGTCCGGCGCGGCAAGCCGACGACCGCCGAGAATGTCCGGCCCGACCGTTTCCTCGTCAGCCTCGACGACAACGGCACGGTGGTGCACATCCATGCGCGCGAGACGAAGGATGCCGTGAAGGGCTTCGTGATGCGCTATCCGGCAAGCGAGGCGCTGCGCTACGAGAAGATCGCGATCGCGGTGGCGCAGGGCTTCGATCCGGAACCCGGCGCCGACAAGGGCCCGCAGGAGGAGCCGCCGAGCCTCGACATGAGCGACCAGACCGGCTCGGTCGATCCGGCGGCCGGCCCGAAGTCGCTGACCCTCGACGAGAACCGGCTGCGCGGTCAGCTCGTCGCCGGCCGCGTGAAGGTCGATGCGCGCATCGACGTGGTGAAGAACGGCGACGAGACCGATTTCGTGCCGAAGCTCGTCATCCTCGTCGACGACCGCAAGGTCGGCGAGCTCGCGGCGCGCGACGATCCCTGGGGCGCGACCAGCGTCGATATCTCGATCGTCGAGCTCGATGCCGAGAACGCCTTTCCCGAGGTGGTGCTGACCTATTTCACGGGCGGGGCGCATTGCTGCACCGTGATGCGCCTGTTCTCGGCGCCGAAGGAGGGCGGGCCCTGGCGCGAGATCGACGGCGGCTCCTATGACGGGGGCGCCGCGCTCTATGCCGACCACGACAAGGACGGCCGTTACGAGATCGTCAGCAACGACGACGCCTTCCTCTACGCCTTCGACTGCTATGCCTGCTCCTACGCGCCGCCGAGGATCCAGCGGCTGGAGGCCGGCAAGCTCGTCGACGTGACCACGGACCCGAGCTTCCGCCCGTTCCTGCGCGAGAAGCTCAACGAATTGTGGCTCTGGGCGAATTCGGCGCGGGCGATCGAGAGCAACGGCTTCCTCGCCGGCCTCGTCGCCACCGAGCGCCGGCTCGGCGAGGGCGAGGAGGCCTGGGCGTTTCTCCTGAAGCACTACGATAAGAGCAACGACCAGGGGCTGGAGACCTGCGCGAGCGGCAAGCCGCTCGATTCCTGCCCGCCCGAGCAGCGCAAGACGCTTCCCTTCCCGGAGGCGTTGGCCGGCTTCCTGACCCGGCAGGGATATCCCTGAAAGACGACGATCTGAGTCAGTACCGGCTCGCGGTCCGGTAGGCGGGCCGCGCGACGCAGTCGTCGAGCCAAGCGCGGACATTGGGCACCGGCTTGAAGATCTCGGGCGCGGCGCGCCCCCAGGCCGTGACCGCCGCGACGTTCAGGTCCGCGACCGTGAAGCGGTCGGCGACGAGATGGCCGCTCCTGGCGAGCGCCTGGTCGAGCACGTGCAGCGGCTTGACGATACCTTCCAGGGCAATGGCCAATGCCTGCGCATCTCGCTTCTCGGGCGCGAGGAAGATGCGGTTGTTGAGGATCGACAGGGCGTATTGCTCCAGCTCGGTGATCGCGAAGAAGGACCACATCGTCGCCTGCCCCTCCTCGGCCGCGTTGGCGGGCGCGAGGGCGCCGCCGTATTTGCGCGCCAGATAGAGGTTGATCGCCATCGATTCCCACAGCACCAGCCCGTCATCGTCGATGGCCGGGATGTGGCCGTTCGGGTTGATCTTCAGGAAGCTCTCGGTCCTCACGTCGCCGGTCTTGAAATCGACCGGCACGAGCTCGTAGCCGATGCCGAGCTCCTCGGCCATCCAGAGGGCGCGGAAGGTGCGCGAGCGGGGGATGCCGTAGATCTTCAAGGGGGCCATGCTGGGTCTTCACTGGTTGCGCAGAAGGTCGCGGGCGATGACGACGCGCTGGATTTCGGAAGTGCCTTCATAGATGCGCGTGATGCGTGCGTCACGCGCGAGGCGCTCGGCGGGGTAGTCTTTCAAATAGCCGGCCCCGCCCAGCACCTGGATCGCGGTGTCGGTTGAGCGGTGCGCGGTCTCGGAGGCGAAGAGCTTCGCCATCGAGGCCTTGGGCCCGAAGGCCTCGCCGCGATCCTTCGCGGCGGCGGCGTCGAGGATCAGCAGGCGGGCGGCCGCGATCTCGGTCGCCCGGTCGGCGAGCATCCATTGCAGACCCTGGAACGCGGCGATCGCTTGCCCGAACTGCCGGCGCTCCCTGGCGTGGGACAGCGCGAGCGCCTGCGCCGCCTCGGCGATGCCGAGCGAGAGGGCCGCGATGCCGATGCGCCCGCCCGCGAGCTCGCCGACCGCAACGCGGAAGCCGGCATTCTCCTTGCCGAGCAGGTTCTCGGCCGGGATGCGGCAATCGGCGAAATGCACCGTATTGGTCGCCGAGCCGGTCTGGCCGAGCTTCTTCTCGGCCTTGCCGACGGTCAGGCCCGGCGTGCCGGCCTCCACCAGGAAGCAGGAGATGCCCTTGCCCTTCGGCGCCTCGGGATCGGTCACGGCCCAGACGACGAAGACGCCGGCATATTCGGCCGAGGTGATGTAGAGCTTCTCGCCGTCGAGCACATAGGCGTCGCCGTCCCTCCGGGCGCGGGTGCGCATGCCGGCCGGGTCGGAGCCGGCGCCCGATTCGGTCAGGCAGAAGGCGGCGGCCGGAAAGGTGCCGTCGGCGATCCTCGGCAGGATGCGGGCGCGCTGCGCGTCGGTGCCGATCGCCTGCACGACCTCCGCCACCATGTTGGTGACCGAGACCGTGACGCCGGTCGCGGCGCAGGCCCCGCCCAGCGCCTCCACGGCCAGCGCGAAGGCGACCGAGCCGGCGCCGGTGCCGCCCCATTTCGGATCGACATTGAGCGCCATGAAGCCGTTCTCGGCGAGGAGCTTCAGATTGGCGAGGAATTCGGGCCGGCCGCCGCCCGCGTCGAGCGTCGCGGCGAGGGGCACGAGGCGCTCGGCCGCGATGCGGCGCGCGGTGTCGCGGACCATGACCTCCTCGTCGCTGAAGGCGAATTCCATCGCATCCTCCCGGCCGATCAGCCGAGCGTAGAGATGTCGGCGCTCGGGTGCCAGAGGGGTCGGTAACCCTCCCGGAGCGCGGCGGCGATCGACGGCGGCGTGAGGAGGCGGACTTTGCCAGCGCGCGGGCGCGGCAGCGGCGCGCCGTAGCCGGCCTGCGACCAGGGCAGCAGCGCATCGCCGCGCACGGCATGCGGCGGGGCTTCCGCTGCCAGGAGGATCATCGCGCCGTCCGCAAGCGTCGCGATGTCGGCCTCGGCGTGGCGCTTGGCGTGGCCGTTGCGCCGCTCGGCGTCGAGGATGCGGTCGAGCGCATCGACCTTGGGCGGCGGGACACCCCTCGCCGAGGCCCAGCGGGCGACGAAATCGGTCGCGGCGCGGCGCCGGCATTCGAAGCAGGGGCGGTGGCCGGCGCTCAGCGCCGTGACCTCGTCGAGAAAGAACAGCTCCGTGTAGTAGCGCCCCCACACGTCGCGGCGGCGGTTCTTGAAGTCGAGCACGCAGCAGATCCATTGCCGGCTCGCCCAGCGGCGGCGGCCGAGCGTCCTGTCGTCGCGGTGAAAGCGGCCGCCGCGATTGCCGAACAGGAGTCCGCGCGTCGCCGAGGCTTGGAGCGATCCGTCGGGGGCGACGCGGTTCTCCAGCGTCATGGACGGCGGATCGCGTCGAGCGCCGCGGCGAGCGCGGGCGGCAGCGGCATGGGCCGACGCGTCGCGCGGTCGACATAGACATGCACGAAGCGGCCCTGTGCGGCCGTGCGCCCGGCCTCGCCAGCGAAGACGCCAAGCGCGTAGGTGACGCTGGAGCGTCCGCTCGCCGCGCAGGCGAGGCCGACCGTAACCGTGCCCGGAAAGGCGATCGGCGCCGAATAGGTGCAGGCCGTCTCCACCACGAGGCCGATCCAGGGCGCACGCGAGGCCTCGTGCCCGGCCGCCTCGGCGAGCCATGTGTTCACGGCCGTGTCGAACAGCTCGTA
>JBDHTH010000070.1:0-9256 GCA_039808545.1 Phreatobacteraceae bacterium
CTTCCGGGCCGATGCCGTCGCCGGGCAGGAGAAGGAGCTTGTGGGCGGCCATACGCGTGTCCTCTTTCGTGCGGAGTGGCTTGGTTGGGGGCTTTCTATAGCGCTTTCGAGCGAAGTGGATACCGGTTCGCGTGAAGAAAACGCGTGAAATCAGAAAGGCTCTAGCCGCCCGAGCCTGCGCGCCGCAAGCCGGGAATCGGCATGGCTTCGCTGCCGGAACGCCCTGCGGACAAGAAAACGGCGCCGCGGGGGCGCGGCGCCGGTCATCGGGAAACCTCGGGCGATGTCAGCCGCAGGAGGTGATGTAGCAGGTGTAGCGGCGCGGCGTGCGGATGGCACACTCGTAAAGGGCGCGGCGGCGGGCGTAGTTGAGGCTGTAGGGGTGAGAGCCCCAGCCCCAGGCGCCGGTGCCGCTGCGGGCGCGGCAAGTGTAGGCGCTGGCATCGGTCGAGGACATGGCCATCAGGCCACCCGCAACGGCGACTGCCGCAAGAAGCATCTTCATGGAAATTCTCCCAACGAGGTTACGAACCCGCCGCGGCGCGGAGTTTTGACGAATGTCGCCGGACAGGCAATGGTTCGGGGCCCGCGATCAGCAAATTTTGAAGGAATTTCGTGACGGATCGGCGCTCACCGCCCTGGCTCATCGCGATCGGCGGCTATTCCGGCTCGGGAAAATCGACGCTCGCCCGCGCGCTCGCGGCGCGTTTGGGCGTCGAGGCGTTGTCGAGCGACATCATCCGCAAGCGCCTGTTCGGCGCCGATCCGACCACACGGCTCGGGCCTGAGGCCTACCGGCCGGAGGTGTCGCAACGGGTCTACGCGGCGCAGCGATCGGAGGCCGAGGCGGCGATCCGGGCCGGCCGGGGTGTCATCGTGGAGGCGGTGTTCGACCGGGACGATGAACGCGCCGCGATCGAGAGGGTCGCGCGCGATGCCGGCGTCCCGTTCGCAGGGCTTTGGCTCGACCTGCCGGCGGAGATCGCGACGGCGCGGATCGCGGCGCGCGTCGGCGATGCCTCGGATGCTACCGCCGAGGTTCATCACGCCCAGCGTGCTCGCGGCGCCGGCGACGTCGGCTGGACGCGGATCGGATCCGAGGATCGCGAGGCGGTGTTTCGAGCCGCGCTCGCGGCCATTGGCAAACATGGAATGCCGTCAGGATAGCGGGGACTGCAGTCAAGACCGGCGGTGTCCTTCCAGCATTCGCGTTGCGCATCATGGTGCGCAGTCGCTCTTGCGAATCGAATGCTCAGTGTGTATATATTTGCGCATCATAGGTGCGGGCATGCTTGAGACCAACGCCGCGAAGATCAAGGCCCGACTGAAAAAGGAAGGCTGGATATCGGTCGGTGGCACCAAGCACGAGAAGTATCGCAAGGATGGATACCCAACCGTCATGGTGCCCAGGCACAAGACGCTGACCCCGGGCGTTGCCCGATCGATCGCAAGGGCGGCGGGCTGGACCGAGTGAATCGGCGCCTTCGAGGAAAAAGACGATGAAGCGCTATGTTGCAGTTATCGATCATGAAGATGGCAAGTTCGGCGCGTCCTTTCCCGATGCTCCAGGCTGCACCGCCATGGGAGAGACGGAGGACGAGGTCATCCGCAATGCCACCGAGGCGCTTTCCGAATGGGTCGCGGACGAACTCGCCGCGGGCCGTGAGATTCCGGAACCGCGCTCTTACCTGCAATTGCTCAAGGCCAAGGAATATGGTGTCGGCCAAGGCGGAATGGTTGCCTCGATCCCGCTCATCCTGGAAACCGGGCAGGTCGTCCGGATCAACGTGTCGATCGATCAGGGCTTGCTGACGGCGATAGACCAATATGTCGAGGAGAAGGGCCTTAGCCGATCGGCCTTTCTATCCGCCGTCGCTCGGGAGCGAATCAAGGCCTGAAGGCCTACGGCCCCGCCGCCAGCGTGCCGCGCTGGCGCAGGTCGGCGGCGCCGAGGAAGCCGTCCGGCGTGACGAGGATCGTCTGCGCCGAGCCCCAGGCCGGCAGGATCGCAATTTTATGGCGTTTCGCCATCAGCAGGCGCAGCGTGTCGATCGACAGGCCGCGCTCGACCTGCAGCTCGTCCGGCAGCCATTGATGGTGGATGCGCGGCTGCACCGTCGCCTCGGCGATGTTCATGCCGTGGTCGATGACGTTGGAGATGACGTTCAGCACGATCGTGATGATGCGGCTGCCGCCCGGCGAGCCGGTAACGAGGAACACCTTGCCCTCCTTCAGCACAATGGTCGGGCTCATGGAGGAGAGCGGCCGCTTGCCGGGGCCGGGCGCGTTGGCGTCGCCCCCGACGAGGCCGTAGGCGTTCGGCACGCCGGGCTTGGCGGCGAAATCGTCGAGCTCGTTGTTGAGGATGATGCCGGTGCCGGCCGCGACGAGGCCGAGCCCGTAGCTGAAATTCAGCGTGTAGGTGTTGGCGACCGCGTTGCCGAAGCGGTCGACCACCGAGAAATGCGTCGTCTGGTCCGATTCGAAGGCGCTCGGCGCACCCGGCCGGATCTCGCTGGCGGGGCGCGCGACGTCGCGCAGGATCTGGGCGCGCAGATGCTCCGCATAGGTCTTGGACGTCAACCCCTTGACCGGCACGGCGACGAAGGCCGGGTCGCCGAGGAACTCGGCGCGGTCCGCATAGGCGAGCTTCATCGCCTCGGTCATCAGATGGATGGTCTCGGCCGAGCCGGGACCACTCTCCTTGAGCGGAAAACCCTCCAGAATGTTGAGGATCTGGATGAGATGCACGCCGCCCGAGGAAGGCGGCGGCATCGAGAGGATCTCGTGGCCGCGATAGGTGCCCCGCACGGGCTTGCGCTCGATCGCTTGGTAGCCCGCGAGATCGGCCGGCGCCATGACGCCGCCCGCGGCCTTGACGGCAGCGACGATGCGCTCGGCGGTCGGGCCTTCGTAGAAGCCTTTCGGGCCCTCCGCCGCGATCCTTTCCAAGGATATCGCGAGATCAGCCTGCACCAGCGTGTCGCCGGGACCGAGGTCGCGCCCGTCTGGCTTCAGGAAGATTCTGGCGGTGTCGGGCCATTTCGCTAGGCGGGCGCGGGCGCGCGGCAGGGAATCGGCGAGGTCGTCGGCGACGGGGACGCCGTCGCGCGCCAGCTTGATGGCGGGCGCCATAAGCTCGGCGAGCGTAAACTTGCCGGAGCCGTATTTGCGGTGCGCCAGGGCGAGGCCCGCCACCGTCCCCGGCACGCCGACCGAGAGGCCGGTATCGCGAGATTTCCTCGGGTCGGCGTTGCCCTTCTCGTCGAGGAAGATCTCGCGCGTCGTCGCGGCCGGGGCGGTCTCGCGATAGTCGATCGCGATCGTCTCGTTCCGCTCGGCGAGATGCACCAGCATGAAGCCGCCGCCGCCGATATTGCCGGCGCGCGGCAGGGTGACGGCGAGCGCGAAGCCGACCGCGACCGCCGCGTCCACCGCATTGCCGCCGCGCGCCAGGATGTCGACGCCGATGCGGGTCGCGATTGCCTCCTGGGCCACCACCATGCCGTTCTTGGCAAAGACCGGCAGGACGCGGCCCTCGACATCCAGGATCGGCGGCGGGGCCGGGGCGGGGGCCTGCGCGGCGGCCGGCGAGACCGCGAGCAGCGCCGCCATGAAAAACGCGAGAAATCTCATCGGCCTCTTTCCTCGCCCTCAGCCATGCCCATATTTTCCTGCGTCACTTTTCGGTGATCACACAGGGAATCGACACGATGACAGCCCTCGCCCTCCTCGCCGGCCGCCGCGGGGCGCCGCTTCTCGCGACGCTCGCGGCCCTGTTTCTCGCCGGCTGCGGCATCAACACTGTGCCAACCGCGCAGGAGCGTGCCAAGGCCGCCTGGAGCGAGGTGCAGAACCAGTACCAGCGGCGCGCCGACCTGATCCCGAACCTCGTCGAGACCGTGCGCGGCTACGCCAAGCAGGAAAAGGACGTGCTGGAGGCGGTGACCAATGCGCGGGCCCGCGCCACCGCGATCACGGTGACGCCCGAGACCTTGAGCGACCCGGAGAAGTTCAAGCAGTTCCAGGAGGCGCAGAACCAGCTTTCGGGCGTGCTTGGGCGCTTGCTGGCGATCACCGAGAACTATCCGGACCTGAAATCCAACCAGAACTTCCTCGCGCTGCAATCGCAGCTCGAAGGCACCGAGAACCGCATCGCGGTGGCGCGGCGCGACTACATCCAGGCGGTGCAGGCCTATAATACCGAGGTGCGCACCTTCCCGGGCCGGCTCTGGGCCTGGGTCTGGGGTGCGAAGGAGATGGAGACCTTCACGGCGACGCCCGATTCCCAGCGCCCGCCGCCCGTGAAGTTCTGACCGGCGCGCCTTCATGCGCGGCCTTCAACGCCTGACGCCGTTCGTCGTGGCCCTCCTTTGGGCCGCGATGCTGGTTTGCACCGTGCTGCCGGCGTGGGCTCAGAGCGGCCCCCCCTTTCCGACGCTTGGCGGGCCGGTCGTCGACACGGCCGGCATCCTGTCGCCGGCGACGCGCGCGGCGCTTACCGCCAAGCTGGAAGCCCACAAGGCGGCGGGAACCGACGAGGTCGTCGTGGCGACGATCCCCTCCCTCCAGGGCGCCGTCATCGAGGACTACGCCAACCGCCTCTTCCGCCACTGGAAGCTCGGCGAGGCGACCAAGAACAACGGCGTGCTGCTGCTGATCGCGCGCGACGAGCGCAAGCTCCGCATCGAGGTCGGCTATGGGCTGGAAGGCACGCTGACCGACGCGATCTCCTCGCTGATCATCCGCAATTCCATCGCGCCGCGCTTCAAGGCGGGTGATTTCGACGGCGGCGTGACGCGCGGCGTCGACGACATCCTCCAGGTGCTGACGGGCGATGCCGAAGAGTTCAAGCGGCGCGCCGAGCGGCCGGCCGCGCCCGCGATGGAGAGCGACGCCGGCCGATGGCTGATGCTGGTGATAATCTGCATCTTCCTGCTGGCGATCTACGCGAACTTCAGGCTGACGCGCCGCAACGGCGCGGGCTCACGCTGGCGGCGGCGCGGCAATGACTGGATCTGGATCGGGCCGAGCAGCGCCGGCCCGCGCATCGATACCTCGAGCTGGTCGAGCGGGCCGTCCTTTCCGAGCGGCGGCAGCTCCTGGGGCGGCGGCGGCTCGTCGGGCGGCGGCGGCGCCTCGGGAGGCTGGTGATGGCGCTGCTCAGCGAAGCCGATAGGGCCCGCATCGCGGAAGCGATCGCGGCGGCCGAGGCGCAGACCGCGGCCGAGATCGTCGTGGTGGTCGCGGCCCGCTCGGCGGAATACCGCTTCGTGCCGTGGCTCTGGGCAAGCCTTGCGGCGCTGATCGTGCCGGCGCCGCTGATCTTCCTGACGATCCTCGCGGGTTTCGAGATCTATTTCATCCAGCTCGCGGTGTTCCTGGCGCTGTTTCTCGCGCTCCTCCACAAAGGATTGCGTATGGCGCTGACGCCGGGATGGGCCAAGCGCGAGGCGGTGCGGGACCGGGCGCGCGAGCAGTTCCTGGCGCGCGGCATCGGCGTGACGGCGGGACGCACGGGCGCGCTCATCTTCGCGTCCAACGCGGAGCGCATGGTCGAGATCCTGGTCGATGACGGGCTCGCGAAGGGCCTGGAGGCCGGGGTGCTGGAGGACGCGATCGGCGCGATCGCGGGCGGGATTCGCGCGGAGCGTGCAGCCGACGGCTTCGTGACGGCGATTTCGCGGCTCGGCGCGGCCTTTGCGCGGCTCGCGCCGCCTCGTCCGGGCGATCGCAACGAGCTGCCGGACGATGTCGTGACATTGTGATGCTTCCCGGCTTCGATATTCGGGATTAGGGTCGTCAGCGACCGATAGAATCCACAACCAGGACGTTTCGGCAGCGAGGGGCGCCCAGACATGAACCAAGAACGCATCATCCGCGGCGAAACCGAGCGGCAGGCCGGGCAGCTCATCGACGCGGCCGAGACGATCCTGCGCGGGACCGGGGCGGTGCCGGCGAGCATCGTGCGGACGCTGTTCGGGCGCGTCTCGGCCGAGGATGTCGCGGCCTACGAGCCGCGCGACCTCGCGGTGCTGGCGAGCGATGCCTACGCGGCGCTCCTGGAGCGCATGCCGGCCGTCCCGAAGATTCGCGTCTACGATCCCGAGATGCCGACCCCCGGCAGCCGGCTCGGGCGGATCAGCGTCGTCGAGATCGTCAATGACGACATGCCGTTCCTGCTCGATTCGGTGATGGGCGAGCTCGGCGAGCATGGCGTCACGATCCGCCTCGTCGCCCATCCGATCCTCAGGGTCGAGCGCGACGGGCAGGGCAAGCTGCTGGCGGTGCGCAGCGAGGGCGGCGAGACGGCCGAGACGACCCGCGAAAGCCTGATCCACGTGCATGTCGACCGGCTCGCGGGCGAGGCCGAGCGGCAGCAGCTCAGCGATGCGCTCGGGCAGACGCTCGCGGATGTGCGCGCCGCCGTCGCGGACTGGAAGCCGATGGTCGCGACGCTGCGCGCGACGATCGATTCCTACAAGGCGAACCCGCCGCCGCTGCCGGCCGAGGAAACCGCCGAGGCGACCGCGTTCCTCGAATGGCTGGCCGACAACAACCTGACCTTCCTCGGCATCCGCGACTATCGGATCGCCGGCGAGGGGGCGGAGCGGCAGCTCGAGCCGGTCGAGGGCACCGGGCTCGGCGTCCTGCGCGACCCGAGCGTCAGGCCGCTGCGCGTCGGCGCCCGCGACGAGATGTCGATGCCGGCCGTGCGGCAGGTGCTGGACGAGCCGATGCCGCTGATCGTCTCGAAGGCGGATCTGCGCGCCCGTGTCCATCGCCGCGCGCCGATGGATATCGTCGGCATCAAGCTGTTCGACGAGACCGGCCGCCTGACCGGCATGCGGGTCGCGGTCGGCCTCCTGACCTCGACCGCCTATACGCGCTCGACGCGGACCATTCCGTTCCTGCGCCGCAAGGTCGACGCGGTGCTGGCGCGGGCCGGGTTCGATCCGTCCTCATACTCGGGCAAGGCGCTCGTCAACGTGCTGGAGAGCCTGCCGCGCGACGAGCTGTTCCAGATCGACGACGCGATGCTGTTCGAGTTCGCGATGCGCATCCTGGAGCTGGAGGAGCGGCCGCGGATCCGCGCGCTGGTGCGGCACGACCGCTTCGACCGTTTCATCTCGGCCCTGATCTACGTGCCGCGCGACCGCTACGATTCCTCCGCGCGCGCCGCGATCGGCGCCTATCTCGCCAATGCCTATGGCGGACGGATTTCCTCCTTCTCGCCGTACTTCCCCGAGGGGCCGCTGACGCGCTGCCACTACATCGTCACGCTGCCGGACGGGACCGCGCCGATCATCGATCGCGCGACCCACGAGGCGGCGGTCGCGCGGATCGTCAGGACCTGGGGCGACGGGCTCGCCGAGGCGGTGGGGCTCGTGCACGAGCCCGCCAAGGCGAGCGCGCTGCTCAATCGCTGGCGTGACGCCTTCCCGGCCGGCTATCGCGAGGCGGTGAAGCCCGAAGCGGCGATCGGCGATATTCGGATCCTGGAAAGCCTCGGCGACGAGCGGCCGATCGCCATCGACTTCTACCGGCCCGACCCGGAGAATCGCGACCTCGCGGGCCTCAAGGTGTTCTCGCGCGGCCGGCCGCTGCCGCTCTCCGAGCGGGTGCCGATCCTGGAGGCGATGGGCTTCGAGGTGGTCGCCGAGCAGACCTTCGACATCGATGTCGACGATGACGGGCCGGAGCCGCCGGTCTTCCTGCACGACATGGTGCTGACGCGGCCGGGCGGCGGCCCGATCGATGTCGAGGGCCGCGACAGCCGGCTCGAGGCCGCCCTGATGGCAGTGCTGTCCGGGCAGGCCGAGTCGGACGGCTACAACGCGCTCGTCATGGCGGCGGGGATAGGCTGGCGTGACGTGGCGCTGCTGCGCGCGCTCTCGCGCTACCTTCGGCAGGCGCGCATCCCCTACAGCCAGGACTATATGTGGGCGACGCTCGTCACCCATGCGGGCATCGCCCGCAAGATCGTCGACCTCTTCCATGCCCGCTTTGACCCGAAGGGCGAGGCGGCGAGCCGGCCGGCGCGGCAGGAGGCGATCCGGGCCGAGATCGAGGCGGCGCTCGGCAATGTCGCGAGCCTCGACGAGGACCGCATTTTGCGGCGCTTCCTCAACCTCGTCGATGCGGCCGTGCGCACGAATTTCTACCAGACGGGGCCGGATGGCGGACACCCGGCGACGATCGCGTTCAAGCTCGAATCGCGGCGCGTCGACGGGCTGCCGCTGCCGAAGCCGCTCTACGAGATCTCCGTCTATTCGCCGCGCGTGGAGGGCGTGCATCTCAGGTTCGGCAAGGTGGCGCGCGGCGGCATCCGCTGGTCCGACCGGCCGCAGGATTTCCGCACCGAGATCCTCGGTCTCGTGAAGGCGCAGCAGGTGAAGAACGCCGTCATCGTGCCGGTCGGCTCGAAGGGCGGCTTCGTGCCCAAGAAGTCGCCGCCGCCTTCGCAGCGCGAGGCCTGGCTCGCCGAGGGCGTCGCCTCCTACAAGATCTTCATCTCGGCGCTGCTCGACATCACCGACAACTACAAAGGCAGCGAGGTCGTGCCGCCGCTCGACGTGGTGCGCCATGACGGCGACGATCCTTATCTGGTGGTGGCGGCCGACAAGGGCACCGCGACCTTCTCGGATATCGCCAACGGCCTGGCGCGCGATCACGATTTCTGGCTCGACGACGCCTTCGCGAGCGGTGGCTCGGCCGGCTACGACCACAAAGGCATGGGCATCACGGCGCGCGGCGCCTGGGAGGCCGTGAAGCGGCATTTCCGCGAGATGGATGTCGACATCCAGACGACGCCGTTCAGCGTCGTCGGCGTCGGCGACATGTCGGGCGACGTGTTCGGCAACGGCATGCTGCTGTCGCCGGCGACGCGGCTGATCGCGGCCTTCGACCATCGCGACATCTTCATCGATCCGAACCCGGATATCGCGGCGAGCTACAAGGAGCGCCAGCGGATGTTCGCGCTGCCGCGCTCCTCCTGGCAGGATTACGACAAGTCGAAGATCTCGGCCGGCGGCGGCGTCTTCCCGCGCTCGGCCAAGAGCATCGCGCTGTCGGCGGAGGCGCAGGGCGCGCTCGGCATCGACAAGGCCGAGGTGACGCCGAACGAGCTGATGACCGCCATCCTGTCGGCACCGGTGGACCTGTTGTGGTTCGGCGGCATCGGCACCTATGTGCGGGCCTCGACCGAGACCGACGACCAAGCCGGCGACCGCGCCAACGACGCGATCCGCGTCAC
>JBDHTH010000071.1:0-9236 GCA_039808545.1 Phreatobacteraceae bacterium
GCCGGCCTCGGGCGCCGCCTCGGCGCTCGGCTTCCTCGCGGCGCCGCTCTCCTTCGACATGGCGCGCTCGCTTCCCGTGGAGTTCTCGGAGGGCTTCGACGCCGGGAGCGTCAACGCGCTGCTCGCCGAGCTGGAAGCGGAAGGCCGCAAGCATCTCGTCGAGGCCGGCGTGAAGCCGGAGGACATCACCGTGGAGCGCTCCGCCGATATGCGCCTCGTCGGCCAGATGCACGACATCGCGGTGCCGCTGCCGGGCGGCGCGATCGATGCCGGCAGCCTCGATGCGATCCGCGCCGCCTTCACGGCCGCCTATTCGGCCCGCTACACCTCAGTCTACGAGGGCGCACGGCTGGAGGCGATCAATTTCCGCGTCCGCTGCGCCGGCCCGGTGCCGACGCTCTCGCTCTCGGGCGCGGCCGGCGGCGCGGATACCGCCGCCAAGGTCAAGGGCAAGCGCCGCGCCTGGTTCGAGGGCGGCTGGCACGAGGCGACCGTCTATGACCGTTATGCGCTGCGCGCCGGCGACCGGATCGCCGGCCCGGCGATCATCGAGGAACGGGAATCGACCACCATCGTACCGCCGGGCGACGCCGTCGCGATCGACGCGGTGCTGAACCTCCTCGTCGAGGTCGCGCAGGCGAGCGCCGCCGAGACGACGATCACGGCCGACATGCCGCTCGCCGAGGCGGCGCGGCGCATCGAGGCCGATCCGATCTCGCTCGAGATCATGTGGAGCCGGCTCGTCAACGTCGTCGAGGAGATGTGGCTGACGGTGTGCCGCACCGCCTTCTCGCTGGTCATCTCGGAATCGCAGGATTTCGCCTGCGAGCTGCTCGATCCGGAGGGCGAGACGCTGGCGCATTCCCCGCGCGCCATGCCGGTCTTCAACCTGACGCTGCCGCGCGCCGTCAAGGCGCTGCTGCAGCGCTACCCGGCCGAGACGCTGAAGCCCGGCGACGTGCTGATCACCAACGATCCCTGGCTCTGCGCCGGCCATCTCTTCGACATCGCGATCGTCACGCCGGTCTTCCTCGGCGACCGCGTCGTCGGGCTGATGGGCACGGTCGGCCATGTCTCGGATATCGGCGGCACCAAGGATTCGCTCCGGGCCCGCGAGATCTACGAGGAGGGCATCCAGATCCCGCCGATGAAGTTCGCGGAGGCCGGCGTCGTCAACGAGACGCTGGTGCGGCTGATCGCCGAGAACGTGCGCAATTCCGACCAGGTGCTCGGCGACCTGCACGCCTTCGTCGCCGCCAACACGATCGGCGCCGAGCGTCTGCAGGCCTTCATGGCGGATTACGGCATGCAGGACCTGCGCGCCCTCGCGCATGTCGTGCAGAACCGCTCCGAGCGCGCCATGCGCGACGCGATCGCGGCGCTGCCCGACGGCACCTATCACGGCACCGCCTCCAACAATCCGCTCGGCACGCCGATGACCTATCCGCTCGCGCTGACGATCAAGGGCGAGGAGATCCATCTCGACTTCGCGGGCGCCCCGCCGCAGCTCCCGCAGGGCGGGCTGAACTGCACGCTGAACTACACCAGCGCGCACGCCACCTACCCGCTGAAATGCATGCTGACGCCGAATGTGCGCGGCAATGCAGGCTGCTACCGCGCCTTCTCGATCGACGCGCCGAAAGGCTCGATCCTGAACTGCGACAAGCCGCTCGCCGTCAATCTGCGCACCCGCACGGGCTGGTATCTGGCGCCGAACATCTTCCGCGCCCTCTCCAAGGCGGCGCCGAACCAGGTGCAAGCCTTCACGGGCCTGCCGGTGGCGGCGAGCGTCTACGGCCGCGACGCCGAGGGGAAGACATATTCCGACATGCTGTTCGTCGGCGGCGGCCAGGGCGGCTCGGCGCATGGCGACGGCAAGTCGGGCCTGCTCTACCCGACCTCGGCCGCCAACACCTCGATCGAGACCTTCGAGGCGCGCGTGCCGGTGCTGGTGGTGGAGAAGACCTATCTCCAGGATTCCGGCGGCGCCGGCCGGCACCGCGGCGGGCTCGGGCAGCGCGTGCGCTTCCGCAAGCTCGCCGATGACGGGCTGCCGACGCTGGTCTCGCTCTATCCCGAGGGGGTCAACAACCCGATTCCGGGTCTGTTCGGCGGCCAGGCCGGGGCCGGCGCCTCTGGCCGCGTCCTCGACGAGGCCGGCGCCGTCCTGAAGGATGTCGGCACGGGCGACCTCGTGCAGGTCGTGCGGCCGCAGGAGATCGTCGAGCTGGTGCTGGCGGGCGGCGCCGGCTACGGCGACGCGGTCGAGCGCGCCCCCGAGGCCGTGGCACGCGACGTCGCCTGCGGCTTCGTTTCCCTCGAGGCGGCGCGGCGCGACTACGGCGCGACGCTCGACAATGTTTCGAAGGACGTCACCGAGATCTCATCCGACCGCCTCGCGGTCGGATGAGGCCACGCGCCAAGCCGTAACGGACCAACGGGGAAGAGGGGACCTCCATCCATGACGGAATCATCCGCGACCGCGCCGAAGCGGCATCCAAGCCTGTTCGAGCCGCTGACATTCACGCTGATCATGCTGCTCAGCGTGTTCGGCGCCATCATCGGCATGCAGCTCCTGGTCTCGCTCGGCGTCACCGCCAACACCTCGCTGATCGGCGCCATCGCCGCGATGGTGCTGGCCCGCATCCCCCTCAACCTGTTCATCCGCTACCGCTCGGTGCATGTGCAGAACCTGGCGCAGAGCGCGATCTCGTCCGCGACCTTCGGGGCCGGCAACAGCCTGCTGCTGCCGATCGGCATCCCGTTCGTGCTCGGCCGGCCCGACCTGATCCTGCCGATGTTCGCGGGCGCCTTCCTCGCGATGCTGCTCGACGCCTATCTGCTCTACCGGATGTTCGATTCCCGCGTCTTCCCGGCGACCGGCGCCTGGCCGCCGGGCGTCGCGGCCGCCGAGGCGATCAAGGCGGGCGACGAGGGCGGCCGCAAGGCGGTGCTGATGGGCATCGGCTTCGGCACCGGCGTCATCGCCTCCTTCATCAAGATCCCGCTCTCGGCCATCGGCTTCGTGGGGTCGACCGCCGTCTCGGGCATCCCGATGTCGGCCTTCGGCGTCGCCTTCATCGGCAATATCTGGGCGCTGACGATGTTCGGCGTCGGCCTGCTGCTGCGCGGCTATTCGGCGCAGCTCTTCAACAACGAGACCTTCGCGACGATCATCCCGAAGGGCGACCTGATGGCCGCCTATATCCCGCACGGCTTCATGATCGGCGCCGGCCTCGTCGCGCTCATCCAGGTCGCGCTCATCCTCATGCGGCGGCACGAGGAGAGCGGCACGAAGACCGGGCTGGTCTCGGGCACGAGCGACGCGACGGTGCGCCGCGCGCTCGGCCTCGGCACGGTCGGCTATATCGCGATCGCGGTGTTCATCGCGCTGGCGGGCGGGCTGATGAACGAGATGTCGATCGGCATGCTGGTGCTGTTCGTGCTCTACGCCGCCTTCGCGGCCTATGTGCACGAGCTGATCGTCGGCCTCGCGGCGATGCATTCGGGCTGGTTCCCGGCCTTCGCGGTGGCGCTGATCACGCTGATCGTCGGCATGCTGATCGGCTTTCCGATGCCGGCGCTGGCGCTGCTCGTCGGCTTCTCGGCCGCGACCGGCCCGGCCTTCGCCGATATGGGCTACGATCTGAAGGCCGGCTACATCCTGCGCGGCAACGGCGCCGATCCGGCGTTCGAGCGCGACGGGCGCCGCCAGCAGCTCTTCGCCGCGATGCTGGCCTTCCTGGTCGCGGGCGTCGTGGTGCTCGTTTCCTACCAGGGCTTCTTCGACAAGAACCTCGTGGCGCCGGTCGACCGGGTCTATGCCGCGACGATCAAGGCGGGCGTTGCGCCGGGCGTCGCCTGGTCGCTGTTCCTGTGGGCGATCCCCGGCGCGATCCTGCAGTTCATCGGCGGCCCGAAGCGGCAGATCGGCGTCCTCTTCGCCACCGGCCTCCTCATCAACTTCCCGATGGCGGGCTGGGCGGTGCTGGCCGGCATCCTCTGCCGGCTGGTCTGGGAGCGGCTGCGCGGCGCCGACGGCGAAGGCGACATGGAGGTGTTCGCGGCGGGCGTGATCGCGGGCGACGCCCTTTTCAGCTTCTTCGATTCGGTGTTGAAGAACTTCAACCGCTGAGAGACGCGGCCGCGCCGGCGCCCGGCGCGGCCCTTCTCGCCGGAACAAGGATTTGGGCATGCTCGGCACGCTGACGATCGGCCAGGCTCCGCGCAGCGACATCACTCCGATCATCGACGCCATCCTGCCGGCCGGCATGCCGCGCCGGCACGCGGGGGTCCTCGACGGGCTTTCCACGGCCGAGATCGCCGACCGTTTCGCGCCCCTGCCCGGCGAGGCGCTGCTGGTGACCAGGCTTCTCGACGGCAGCTCGGTCGTGATCGGCCGCGGCCGCACCGAGGCGGCGGCGCGCGAGAAGATCGCGATGCTCGAGGCCGAGGGATGCGGCACCGTGCTGATGCTGTGCACGGGCCATTTCGAGACCCTGGTCTGCCGCAGCGCCCATCTCGTCGAGCCGGACCGCATCCTGCCGCCGGCCGTCGCCGCGCTGGTCGGGCTCAAGCGGCTCGGCGTCGTCGTGCCGCTGGCGGGCCAGGTCGATACCGAGGCGGCGAAATGGCATCCGCTCGCCCAGCCGCCGATCTTCGCCGCCGCCTCCCCCTATGACGGCGACGATGCAAGCCTCGAAGCGGCGGCCGCCGATCTCGCGCAGCGCGGCGCCGATATCCTGCTGCTCGACTGCATGGGCTTCGTGGAGAAGCATCGCGCGATCGTCGCGGCGGCGGCCTGCCTGCCGGTCATCCTCTCCAACAGCATGATCGCCAAGCTGGTTTCGGAGATCGTGTAGGGCCGCCCGAGGTTCGGGGCGCCCGCATCGGCGCGCTCTTCCGGCCCGAGCACGATCCCGCGGCCGGAGCGGCAAGATCAAGCCGCGGCTGATCCCAGCATATCATGACAGGCTTTTGACAGTAGTTCCGCTGCCTTCTACCCGCTTGGACGGCGTCTGCGCCGTAAGTATTGAGAACAAAACCAATACGCTACGGGAGGATCGCAGATGACAACGCAACCAGGGGTCTCGGCCACGCCGGCCGATGAGGCGGCGATCGAAGCCGCGACGATGCGCAAGGTGGGGCTGCGCCTCATCCCGTTCCTCGTGATCTGCTATTTCATCGCCTATGTCGACCGCGTGAATGTCGGCTTCGCGGCCTTGACGATGAACAAGGATCTCGGCCTTTCGGCGACCGCCTTCGGCATCGGCGGCGGCCTGTTCTTCGTCGCCTATGTGCTGTTCGAGGTTCCGAGCAACCTCGCGCTGGAGAAGGTCGGGGCGCGGCTCTGGATCGCCCGGATCATGATCACCTGGGGGCTCGTCGGCATCGGGTCGGCCTTCGTGACCGGCGCGGTCTCGTTCTCGATCGCCCGCTTCCTGCTCGGCGCCGCCGAGGCCGGGTTTTTCCCCGGTGTCATCCTCTACCTGACCTACTGGTTCCCGAAGCAGTACCGGGCGCGCATCGTCGCGATGTTCATGGTCGCGATCCCGCTCTCCAGCTTCTTCGGATCGCCGATCTCGGCGGCGCTGCTGACGCTCGACGGCGCCTGGGGCTTTCGCGGCTGGCAATGGCTGCTGATCATGGAAGCCATCCCGGCGGTCCTGCTCGGGCTCGCGACGCTGTTCGTGCTGCCGAGCAAGCCGCATGAGGCGAAGTTCCTGACGCCGGCCGAGAAGAGCTGGCTGGAAGGCCGCCTGGAATTCGAGCGCAAGGCTGCGGGCGGCCATGCGGGGCACGGCTCGGTCTGGTCGGTCCTCACCAACAAGCAGGTGTGGGTGCTGGCCATCATCTATGCGGGCAGCTCGGCCACCAGCAACACGCTGTCGCTCTGGATGCCGCAGATCCTCAAGGCGTTCGGCCTCAGCAATTTCCAGACGGGCCTGCTCAACATGATCCCGTTCGGGATCGCGTCGGTCTTCATGATCCTGTGGGGGTTGCGGGCCGACAAGAGCGGCGAGCGGATCTGGAGCACGGCGCTGCCGCTCGCCCTCACGGCGACGAGCTTCGCGCTGACGCTGACGACCAACTCGCTTCCGGTGACGCTGCTCCTGCTGTCGCTGGTGCTGCTCGGCAACTACGCGATCAAGGGCCCGTTCTTCGCGCTCGCCACCGAGACACTGCCGCCGGCGGCAGCGGCAGCCGGCATCGCGGCGATCAACACGATCGCGCATCTCGGCACGGGCGTCGTCACGTCGTCGATCGGCGCGCTGCGCCAGGCGACCGGCAGCTTCCCGGTCGCGCTGCTGCCGCTCTGCGCGCTGACCGCGACCGGGGCCCTTCTCGTGCTATGGATCGGCCGCAATCAGGCGCGCGCCGCCAAGGAGGCGGTGGGCGAGGCCCACTGAGTACCCGCCGCGCCGGTCCTGCGTCATAACGGGTAGGATTGCGGGAGCCGGCCGATCCGCCAGGATCGGCCGGCTCCTTGCCGACCGCCCCAGCCCGGGCCTCGACTGTGTCGAATCGGCCGCATTGTCGGGCGAATGTCGCGTGCGGGCCGGATCTGTCGCCGCCGACAGGCCTATGTGCCGGGCCGCGTGCTACGCAAGGCTGCGATGCAAGGCGCTCTGCCGCCGCTTGCATCCGCGACGGTTCCGGCCGATCTGTTCGGGGAGCCATTCGCATGAGATCACCGTCGCCCGGCGGTGCCGATTTCCCGCAAGGAGCGCGTGATGAAACTGAAGGATCCGAGCCTGTTCCGCGAGGCCGCCCTGGTCGGCGAGCGCTGGATCGAGGCCGCGAGCGCCGAGGCGCGCATCGCGGTCAACAACCCGGCGACGGGCGAGATCATCGGCCATGTGCCGAAGCTCGGCGCGGCCGAGACGAAGGAAGCGATCGAGGCCGCCCGTCTCGCCCAGAAGGGCTGGGCGGCCCGCACCGCCAAGGAGCGCTCTGCGGTCCTGCGCAAATGGTTCGACCTGATGATGGCGAACAAGGAGGATCTCGGCGCCATCCTGACGCTCGAACAGGGCAAGCCGCTGCCCGAGGCGACCGGCGAGATCGTCTACGGCGCGAGCTTCGTGGAATGGTTCTCCGAGGAGGCGCGGCGCCTCTACGGCGACATCATTCCGGGCCACCAGCTGGACAAGCGCATCCTCGTGATGAAGCAGCCGATCGGCGTCGTCGCGGCGATCACGCCGTGGAACTTCCCGAACGCCATGATCACCCGCAAGGCCGGGCCGGCCTTCGCGGCCGGCTGCGCCATGGTGCTGAAGCCCGCCTCGCAGACGCCCTTCTCGGCGATCGCGCTCGCGATCCTGGCGGAGCGCGCCGGGCTGCCGAAGGGCCTGTTCAGCGTCATCACGGGCTCGGCCGCGGCGATCGGCGCGGAGCTGACCGCCAATCCGACCGTGCGCAAGCTGACCTTCACGGGCTCCACCGAGATCGGCGCCGAGCTCTACCGGCAATGCGCGCCGACCATCAAGAAGCTCGGCCTGGAGCTCGGCGGCAACGCGCCCTTCATCGTCTTCGACGACGCCGATCTCGATGCGGCGGTCGAGGGCGCGATCATCGCGAAGTTCCGCAACAACGGCCAGACCTGCGTCTGCGCCAACCGCATCTACGTGCAGGCCGGCGTCTACGACGCCTTCGCCGAGAAGCTGGCAGGCGCGGTCGGCAAGCTGAAAACGGGCAACGGCTTCGACCAGGGCATCAATCTCGGGCCGCTGATCGACCAGGCGGCGCTCGACAAGGTCGAGGAGCATGTCGCCGACGCCCTCGCCAAGGGCGCGCGCGTCGTGACGGGCGGCAAGCGCCATTCGCTCGGCGGCACCTTCTATGAGCCGACCGTGATCGCGGGCGTGACCAACGCCATGGCGGTGACGCGCGAGGAAACCTTCGGGCCGGTCGCGCCGCTGTTCAGCTTCACGGACGAGGCGGACGTCATCGCGCAGGCGAACGACACCGAGTTCGGCCTTGCGTCGTATTTCTATGCCACCGACTTGGCGCGCGTTTTCCGCGTCGCCGAGGCGCTCGAATACGGCATGGTCGGCGTCAATACGGGCCTCATCTCCACCGCCGAGGCCCCGTTCGGCGGCGTCAAGCTGTCGGGCCTCGGCCGCGAGGGCTCGAAATACGGCATCGAGGAGTTCATGGAGATGAAATACGTCTGCCTCGGCGGCATCGCCTAAGCCGCAAGAACTGATCGCCGGGCCTCAGCTCCTGAGGCCCGGCGCCTCCTGTCCGGTGCGCGCGACATATTCGGTATAGCCGCCGCCATATTGGTGGACGCCCTCGGGCGTCAGCTCCAGCACCCGGTTCGACAGCGCCGCCAGGAAATGGCGGTCGTGGGAGACGAACAGCATCGTGCCCTCGTATTGCGAGAGCGCGCCGATCAGCATCTCCTTGGTCGCGATGTCGAGATGGTTGGTCGGCTCGTCGAGCACTAGGAAGTTCGGCGGATCGTAGAGCATCAGCGCCATCACGAGGCGAGCCTTCTCGCCGCCCGACAGCACCCGGCAGCGCTTCTCGACATCGTCGCCCGAGAAGCCGAAGCAGCCGGCGAGCGCCCGGAGCGAACCCTGGCCGGCCTGCGGAAAGCGGTCCTCCAGCGTCTCGAAGACTGTCCGCTCGCCGTCCAGCACGTCCATCGCGTGCTGCGCGAAATAGCCCATCTTGATGCTGCCGCCGACCGTCACGGAGCCGGCATCGGGCTCGGCGGTGCCCGCGACGAGCTTCAGCAGCGTCGACTTGCCGGCGCCGTTGACGCCCATCACGCACCAGCGCTCGCGCCGGCGCACCTGAAAATCGAGGCCTTCGTAGATCGTCTTGGCGCCGTAGCGCTTGTCGACGCCCTTCAGCGTCGCGACATCCTCGCCCGAGCGCGGCGCCGGCGGAAAGTCGAAGACGACGGTCTGCCGCCGCTTCGGCGGCTCGACCCGCTCGATCTTCTCCAGCTTCTTGACGCGGCTCTGCACCTGCGCGGCGTGGCTGGCGCGGGCCTTGAAGCGCTCGATGAAGCTGATCTCCTTGGCGAGCATCGCCTGCTGGCGCTCGAACTGCGCCTGCTGCTGCTTCTCCGCGAGGGCCCGCTGCTGCTGGTAGAATTCGTAATCGCCCGAATAGGTGGTGAGCGCGCCGCCGTCGATCTCGACGATCTTGCCGACGATGCGGTTCATGAACTCGCGGTCGTGCGAGGTCATGATGAGCCCGCCCTCGTAGCGCTTCAGGAACGA
>JBDHTH010000072.1:0-9208 GCA_039808545.1 Phreatobacteraceae bacterium
ATGAACATCGAGCAGGTCGCGCACGACACCCCTGAGAAGATCGTCAGCTTCTCGGTCGATCCGGCGACCGGCATCATGCCGCATCACGGCCGCACGGTCGCCAAGGCGCTGAACCTCACGGGCGACCTCGCCAAGCAGGCCGAGAGCCTGGTGGCGATCCTCTACAAGGCCTTCATCGAGAAGGACATCAGCCTGCTCGAGATCAACCCGCTGATCGTCACCAAGGGCGGCAAGCTGGTCTGCCTCGACGCCAAGGTCGGCTTCGATTCCAACGCGCTCTACCGCCACCCCGACGTGGTCGGGCTGCGCGACCTCACCGAGGAGGATCCGAAGGAGATCGAGGCCTCGAAATACGACCTCTCCTACGTCGCGCTCGACGGCGATATCGGCTGCATGGTCAACGGCGCCGGCCTCGCGATGGCGACGATGGACATCATCAAGCTCTACGGCCGCGAGCCGGCGAACTTCCTCGATGTCGGCGGCGGCGCCACCAAGGACAAGGTGACGGCGGCGTTCAAGATCATCACGGCGGACCCGAAGGTGAAGGGCATCCTCGTCAACATCTTCGGCGGCATCATGAAATGCGACGTGATCGCGGAAGGCGTCGTCGCGGCCGTGAAGGAGGTCGGGCTCAAGGTGCCGCTGGTGGTGCGGCTCGAAGGCACCAATGTCGATCTCGGCAAGCAGATCATCCGCGAGTCGGGCCTCAACGTGATCCCGGCCGACGATCTCGACGACGCCGCGCAGAAGATCGTGAAGGCGGTGGCGGGCTGACGTCGCCATGATCGAGCTGATCGTCGCCTGGCTGCCGGTCATCGTCATCATGGCGGTGGTCATCGTCTTCGGCCTCAAGCAGTCGAAGGCTTACAAGACGCATGTCGATCAGGTCATGAAGATCAACGACGAAATCCTCGCCATGAACCGCCGCACCGTCCAGGTGCTGGAAGAGATCAAGACGCTTTTGCAGGACAGGAAAATCTGATGTCCATCCTCATCGACAAGAACACCAAGGTGATCACGCAGGGGTTCACCGGCAAGAACGGCACCTTCCATTCCGAGCAGGCGATCGCCTACGGGACGAAGATGGTCGGCGGCATCTCGCCCGGCAAGGGCGGCTCCAAGCATCTCGGCCTGCCGGTCTTCGACACGGTCGCGGAGGCGCGCGCCGCCACCGGCGCCGATGCGAGCGTCATCTACGTGCCCCCGCCGGGCGCCGCCGACGCGATCTGCGAGGCGATCGAGGCCGAGATTCCGCTCATCGTCTGCATCACCGAGGGCATCCCGGTGCTCGACATGGTGAAGGTGAAGCGGGCGCTCTCGGGCTCCAAGTCGCGGCTGATCGGGCCGAACTGCCCCGGCGTGATGACGGCCGGCGAGTGCAAGATCGGCATCATGCCGGGCAACATCTTCAAGCCCGGCAATGTCGGCATCGTCTCGCGCTCCGGCACGCTGACCTACGAGGCGGTGTTCCAGACCACCAATGAGGGCCTCGGCCAGACGACCGCGGTCGGCATCGGCGGCGATCCCGTCAAGGGCACCGAGTTCATCGACATGCTGGAACTGTTCCTCGCCGATCCCGAGACCAAGTCGATCGTCATGATCGGCGAGATCGGCGGCTCGGCCGAGGAGGACGCGGCGCAGTTCCTGAAGGACGAGGCGAAGAAGGGCCGCAAGAAGCCGACCGTCGGCTTCATCGCGGGCCGCACCGCGCCTCCGGGCCGTCGCATGGGCCATGCCGGCGCCATCATTTCGGGCGGTAAAGGCGATGCCGGCTCGAAGGTCGCGGCGATGGAGGAGGCGGGCATCCGCGTCTCGCCCTCGCCGGCCCGGCTCGGCAAGACGCTGGTCGAGCTTCTCAAGGGCTGATCCATATTGTTTTGGGAAGGAAGCGCTGCGGCGCTTCCCATTTGAGGACGAGTTCCATGTCCCGCGAACAAGTCAATCGCGACTTTGCCGATACCTCGTTCCTGTATGGCGGCAATGCCGCCTATATCGGCGAGCTGATGGCCCGCTACGAGAAGGATCCGCGCTCGGTCGGACCGGAGTGGCAGAGCTTCTTCGCGGGGCTGAAGGAAGAGCCGCGCGCCGTCGTCGACAATGCGCGCGGCGCCTCCTGGACGCGGCCGAACTGGCCCGCTCCGGCGCGTGACGACCTTCTGTCGGCGCTCGACGGGCAATGGGCCGTCGCCGAGGCCCGGATCGCCGACAAGATCAAGGCGAAGGCGCAGGCGACCGGCGTCGATCTCGGCGCCGCCGACGTGCAGCAGGCGACGCGCGATTCCATCCGCGCGCTGATGCTGATCCGCGCCTACCGCATGCGCGGGCACCTCCACGCCAAGCTCGATCCGCTCGGCCTTGCGCCGCGCGTGCCGTTCGAGGAGCTGGACCCGGGCGCCTACGGCTTCCAGGAGGCCGATCTCGACCGCAAGATCTTCATCGATTTCGTGCTCGGGCTCGAATTCGCGAGCATCCGCGAGATGGTGGCGATCCTCGACCGCACCTATTGCCAGACGCTCGGCGTCGAGTTCATGCACATCACCGATCCGGTGCAGAAGGCGTGGCTGCAGGAGCGCATCGAGGGCAAGGACAAGGAGATCTCCTTCACGCCCGAGGGCAAGCGCGCCATCCTGAACAAGCTGGTCGAGGCCGAGGGCTTCGAGAAGTTCATCGACGTCAAATACACGGGCACCAAGCGCTTCGGCCTCGACGGCGGCGAATCGATGATTCCGGCGCTCGAGCAGATCATCAAGCGCGGCGGCCATCTCGGCGTGCGCGACATCGTCATCGGCATGGCGCATCGCGGCCGCCTGAACGTGCTCGCGCAGGTGCTGGCGAAGCCGCACCGGGCGATCTTCCACGAGTTCAAGGGCGGCTCCTGGACGCCCGACGACGTGGAGGGCTCGGGCGACGTGAAGTACCATCTCGGCGCGTCCTCGGACCGCGAGTTCGACGGCAACCGGGTGCATCTCTCGCTGACCGCCAACCCCTCGCATCTGGAGATCGTCGATCCGGTGGTGCTCGGCAAGGCGCGCGCCAAGCAGGACCAGTACAACCTGCCGCCCGAGAACCGCGTGCCGGTGATGCCGCTGCTGATCCATGGCGACGCGGCCTTTGCGGGCCAGGGCGTCGTCGCGGAATGCCTCGGCCTGTCGGGGCTGAGGGGCCACCGCACCGGCGGCTCGATCCATTTCATCGTCAACAACCAGATCGGCTTCACGACCGATCCGCGCTTCTCGCGTTCCTCGCCCTATCCCTCGGACGTGGCGAAGATGGTGGAGGCGCCGGTCTTCCACGCCAATGGCGATGATCCGGAAGCGGTCGTCTTCGCCGCCAAGGTCGCGACCGAGTTCCGGCAGAAGTTCCACAAGCCGGTGGTGGTGGACATGTTCTGCTATCGCCGCTTCGGCCATAACGAGGGCGACGAGCCGGCCTTCACGCAGCCGCTGATGTACAAGGCGATCCGCGCGCACGCCTCCACGCTGCAGATCTATGCCGAGAAGCTGGTGAGCGAGGGCGTGGTCTCGGCCGGCGACGTCGACCAGATGAAGGCCGATTTCCGCAGCCATCTGGAAGCCGAGTACGAGGCCGGCCAGTCCTATCGTCCCAACAAGGCGGATTGGCTCGACGGCCGCTGGTCCGGCTTCCGCGCCGCCGAGGAAGGCGACGATCCGCGCACCGGCGTGACCGGCGTCGATATCGAGCGGCTGAAGGAGATCGGCACCAAGATCACCCAGGTGCCGGAAGGCTTCCATCCGCACAAGACCATCCAGCGCTTCCTCGACCAGCGCCGCAAGGCGATCGTGGAGACGGGCGAGGGGCTCGACTGGGCGACCGGCGAGGCGCTCGCCTTCTGCTCGCTGCTGCTCGAGGGCCATCCGGTCCGCCTCTCGGGCCAGGACAGCGAGCGCGGCACCTTCTCGCAGCGCCACTCGGTTCTGACCGACCAGGTGAACGAGGACAAGTACACGCCGTACAACCACCTCAGCGATACGCAGTCGCGCTACGAGGTCATCAACTCGATGCTCTCGGAAGAAGCCGTGCTCGGCTTCGAATACGGCTACTCGCTCACCGAGCCGAACGCGCTGACCATGTGGGAGGCCCAGTTCGGCGACTTCGCGAACGGCGCCCAGGTGGTGTTCGACCAGTTCATCTCGTCGGGCGAGCGCAAGTGGCTGCGCATGTCGGGCCTCGTCTGCCTCCTGCCGCACGGCTATGAGGGGCAGGGGCCGGAGCATTCCTCGGCGCGGCTGGAGCGCTTCCTGCAGATGTGCGCGGAAGACAACATGCAGGTCGTCAACGTCACGACGCCGGCCAACTACTTCCACGTCCTGCGCCGCCAGCTCAAGCGCGAGATCCGCAAGCCGCTGATCGTGATGACGCCGAAGTCGCTGCTGCGCCACAAGCGGGCGGTGTCCAAGCTCAGCGAGATGGGGCCCGGCACGACCTTCCATCGCGTCCTCTGGGACGATGCGCAGATGCTGGAGGGCGAGGCGATCAAGCTCGCGGCCGACGAGAAGATCCGCCGCGTCGTGCTGTGCTCCGGCAAGGTCTATTACGACCTCTACGAGGAGCGCGAGAAGCGCGGCATCAACGACGTGTACCTGATGCGCGTCGAGCAGCTCTATCCGTTCCCGCTCAAGGCGCTGGTGCAGGAGTTGTCGCGCTTCAAGAACGCCGACGTCGTCTGGTGCCAGGAGGAGCCGAAGAACATGGGCGCCTGGTTCCTCGTCGAGCCCTATCTGGAATGGGTGCTCGGCCAGGTGAAGGGCGCGGCCAAGCGCGCGCGCTATGCCGGCCGCCCGGCCTCGGCCGCGACCGCGACCGGCCTGATGTCCAAGCACCTCGCCCAGCTCAAGAGCTTCCTCGACGAGGTGTATGCGAGCTGAGGAGCTGGCCATGCCGTATTTCTTCTGCCGCCTCGTGCCGCCGCGTCCGACCTTTCCGCTCGACGCGACGGAGGCCGAGACGGCCGCCATGGCGGCGCACGCCGCCTATTGGCTGGCCGAGGCCGGGAAGGGAACGGCGATCGCCTTCGGGCCGGTCTTCGAGCCGCCCGGCGCGTGGGGGCTCGGCGTCGCCGAGGCGGACGATGCGGAGGCGATGCGGAAACTGACGGAGGCCGATCCGGTGATCCTCGCCGGGCTCGGCTTCCGCTACGACATTCACCCGATGCCGTCGCTGATCCTCAGGGACGGCGCGGCCCAGCCAAAGGCCCGCCAAGGGGCCGCGTAAGGGACGAACATGGCGACCGAAATCAAGGTACCGACGCTCGGCGAATCCGTTTCCGAGGCGACCATCGGCAAGTGGTTCAAGAAGGTCGGCGACGCGGTGAAGCAGGACGAGCCGCTGCTCGAGCTGGAGACCGACAAGGTGACGCTCGAGGTGAACGCGCCGGCCGCCGGCGTGCTCGTCGAGATCACGGCCGCCGAGGGCGCGACCGTCACGCCCGGCGCCATCCTCGGCCAGGTCGGCGAGGACGGCACCGCCGCGGCGCCGAAGAAGGCGGCCGAGACGCCGAAGGACACCACCGTCGCGCAGGCGAGCGGGCCCTCGGCGACCGCAGGCCAGCCCGCCAAGGCGGCCGACAAGGGCGCGGTGATCGCCGGCGAGGAGCCGATCAAGCCGCGCGACGCCAAGGACGGCCCGGCGGTGTCGCGCATCGCGGCCGAGACCGGCGTCGATCCCGCCAAGGTCGCGGGCACCGGCAAGGACGGCCGCGTGACCAAGGGCGACATGCTCGCGGCCGCCGCCGCGCCGGCGCCCGCTCCGGCCGCGCCTGCCCCTGCGCCGATGCGCGCGCCCACGGCGAGCGACGATGCGGGCCGCGAAGAGCGGGTGCGCATGACCAAGCTGCGCCAGACGATCGCGCGGCGCCTGAAGGATGCGCAGAACACCGCCGCGATGCTGACGACCTTCAACGAGGTCGACATGACCGAGGTGATGGCGCTCAGGAACCGCTACAAGGATCTGTTCGAGAAGAAGTACGGCGTGAAGCTCGGCTTCATGGGCTTCTTCGTGCGCGCCGTCGTGGCGGCGCTGAAGGAGATCCCGGCGGTCAATGCCGAGATCGACGGCACCGACATCGTCTACAAGAACTACTACCATATCGGCGTCGCGGTCGGCACCGAGAAGGGGCTCGTGGTGCCGGTGGTGCGCGACGCCGACCTGCTAGGCATCGCGGGGGTCGAGAAGGCGATCGCCGATTTCGGCCGGCGCGCGCGCGACGGCCAGCTCAAGATCGACGAGATGCAGGGCGGCACCTTCACGATCTCGAATGGCGGGGTCTACGGCTCGCTGATGTCGACGCCGATCCTCAACGCGCCGCAGTCCGGCATTCTCGGCATGCATAAGATCCAGGAGCGGCCGATGGCGATCGGCGGCAAGGTCGAGATCCGGCCGATGATGTATCTGGCGCTCAGCTACGACCACCGGATCGTCGACGGCAAGGAGGCCGTGACCTTCCTGGTGCGCGTGAAGGAAAGCCTGGAGGACCCGGCGCGGCTCGTGATGGATCTGTGATCGGAGCGCCGTCGCGACGCGAGTGAGGAAGCCAATCGATGCCGAACGGACGTCCGGGCGACAATCCCTACTTCGACATCGTGGAATACGGCCTGACGGTGTTCGGACACGGCCTCGATGAAAAGGTCCGCTGGTTCGCCAAGAACATTCCAGCGGCCAACGACCTCGTGGAGCAGCTCTGCTGGAGCTGGCCCGTCGACGGGAGCAACAAGCCACTGGACCCGGCCGGCCTCGGCAAGGTGCTCGACAGTCTCCATCAGTTGCTCGTGAAGCGATAGCGGCGCGCTCGCGGGCAACGCACTCAAAGGCGGAAGTCACCCCATGTCCTACGACCTCATCGTCATCGGCACCGGCCCGGGCGGCTATGTGTGCGCCATCCGCGCCGCCCAGCTCGGGCTCAAGGTCGCGGTGGTGGAGAAGCGCAAGACGCATGGCGGCACCTGCCTCAATGTCGGCTGCATTCCCTCGAAGGCGCTGCTGCATGCTTCCGAGCGCTTCGAGGAGGCGGCGCATGGCTTTGCGCCGCTCGGCATCAAGATCGATCCGCCGAAGCTCGACCATGCGGGCCTGATGAAGCACAAGGACGACACCGTGACGGCGAACGTCAACGGCGTCGGTTTCCTGCTCAAGAAGAACAAGATCGAGGCGATCCAGGGCACGGCGAAGATCCTCGGGCCCGGCAAGGTCGAGGTCGCGAAGGAAGGCGGCGAGAGCGTCACGCTCGAGGCCAAGAGCATCGTCATCGCGACGGGCTCGGAGGTGACGCCGCTGCCGGGCGTCGAGATCGACGAGAAGCGGGTCGTCTCCTCCACCGGCGCGATCGCGCTCGACAAGGTGCCGGGCAAGCTGGTGGTGGTCGGGGCCGGCGTCATCGGCCTGGAGCTCGGCTCGGTGTGGAAGCGGCTCGGCGCCGAGGTGACGGTGGTCGAGTTCCTCGACCGCATCCTGCCGGGCATGGACGGCGAGGTCGCCAAGCAGTTCCAGCGCATGCTGGAGAAGCAGGGCTTCGCCTTCAAGCTCGGCCACAAGGTGACGAAGGTTACTTCGACCAAGACCGGCGCCAAGGTGACGATCGAGCCGGCCGCCGGGGGCGAAGCCTCCACCATCGAGGCCGATATCGTGCTCGTGGCGATCGGCCGGCGTCCCTATACGGAGGGGCTGGGACTTGAGGCGGCCGGCGTCGCGGTGGAGCGCGGGCGCGTCGTGATCGACGAGCATTTCCAGACCAGCGTGAAGGGCATCTACGCGATCGGCGACGTGGTGCGCGGGCCGATGCTCGCCCACAAGGCCGAGGATGAGGGCGTGGCGGTCGCCGAGCTGCTGGCCGGCAAGGCGGGCCATGTGAACTACGACGTCATTCCGGGCGTCGTCTACACGGCGCCGGAAGTCGCCTCGGTCGGCAAGACCGAGGAGGAGCTGAAGGCGGCGGGCGTCGACTATGCGGTCGGCAAGTTCCTGTTCCTGGCGAATGGGCGGGCGCGCGCCAACCGCACCACGGACGGCTTCGTGAAGGTGATCGCCGATGCCAGGACCGACCGGGTGCTCGGCGTCCATATCGTCGGCGCGGGTGCCGGCGAGATGATCCACGAGGCGGCGGTGCTGATGGAGTTCGGCGGCTCGTCCGAGGATCTGGCGCGCACCTGCCACGCGCATCCGACCATGTCGGAAGCCGTGAAGGAGGCCGCCATGGCGGTGGAGAAGCGGGCGATCCACGCCTGAGATTCGACACCGCCTCGCAAAAGCCCGAACCGATCGCCATATCGGGGCGACTATGCGATGATCCGCCGGCCGGCGGATCCTTCGGTCGGGGTTGCGCGTGAAGAAGCTGCTGAAGCCCGTCTGGGTGCTGCTCGCCATCGTCTTCCTGGTGGAGGCGTGGCTGTGGGAGCATCTCGGGCCGCTCGTCCGGCGGATCGTCGACTTCGTTCCCTGGGCGCGGCTGAAGGCGGCGCTCGTGGCGCTGGTCGACAGGCTGCCGCCGGTCGCGACGCTGATCGTGTTCGCGGTTCCGGCGGGGCTGATGTTCCCGATCAAGCTCGCGGCGCTGTGGTTGATCGCCAAGGGGCATTTCGTGCTCGGCGTCGCCTGTTTCGGGCTCGTGAAGGTGGTCGGGGTCGGCGTCACGGCGTTCCTGTTCGAGATCACCAAGCCGAAGCTGATGCTCATTCCGGGCTTTCCATGGCTCTACGAGACGGTGCTGGCGCTGCGCGACTGGGCGCATCGGCAGACCGATCCGATCAAGCTCAAGCTGAAGGCGATGGTGGCGCGCTGGCGCGCCGAGGCCCGTCCCGGCGTCCTCGCCTTCCTGGCGCGGGTCAGGCGGCGGGTGCAGTCGCATCCGCGATGAGGACGCGTCGAACCGTCTTCGCGTGACATCGCTCGTCGTCACGGCTGGGTTTGGGCCGCCATATCTTGCGGCGTTCGGCCGGCATTTGAGGCAGGCAATCGCGCATGGCCCGCCTTCGCGGGGCGTGAACGAAAATAGGAGCGGGAGGCTGCGCGTCTCTCCTCAATGAAAATCCCGCGATTTCGGCATCAGGCGGACATTGCGCGGATGGCCCGCGAGGCTGCGCGTGGGCAGGGCATCGATAATCGAGGAGCTGGGTAAGAGCGCGTGATCCTCGGACAGGCGTTCGAGCTCGGCGCTGCGGTCGATGACCCGCTCGGCCATCAGGTGCACGACCTCCTC
>JBDHTH010000073.1:0-9148 GCA_039808545.1 Phreatobacteraceae bacterium
TTAATCTAGGTTCGAATCCTAGTCCCCCAGCCAGTCCTTTTCTTCTGGTCGACGGCATTGAAGAAGAGGCCCGGCCGAAGCCGAGCCTCCTCGTCACGTCACAGGCGCGGCCGGATGCGATCGCGCTCGCGGCTGATCTCGTCGGCCGTGTAGGGCGGAAGCGTCGGGTCGAACTGGTTCCAGCCGGTCGTTTCGTAGTCGCTGCGCCGCGTGTCGACATCGACACGATTGGACCGCGACAGGATCGCCTCGGCCGCATCGACCTTGCCCTCGTCGACCTTGGCGACGACCATCGCGCCGCCGCGCCGGACGCCCTCGGCATAGACATGCGCGTCGCGTTCCGGAACGCCGGACTCGGTCAGGCCGGCGACGATGCCGGCAGCCGCGCCGCCGACGGCCGCGCCGGCCACGCCGCCGGCCGCCGTGGTGGCGAGCCAGCCCGCCGCGACGACGGGCCCGACGCCGGGAATCGCCATCAGCCCGAGGCCCGTGAGCAGGCCGCCGACACCGCCGACCGCCGCCCCTACGCCCGCGCCCGCCGTGACGGCCTCGCCGGTCGTGGCGTCGTCACCGTATTGCCTGTCCGTGTTGTTCGCGACGATGCTGATATCGCTGGAGGGAATACCCGCTTCCTCGAGCGCCGAAACGGCTCGCGATGCATCCGCGTAATCGTCATAAAGTGCCGTGATGGTGCGCATGAGCAATAACCTTCTGAAAAAAATGCTGAAATAAGATCGAATTACTGACTGACGACGTTCCCCTGATAGTCGACGGCGACCTGGACGGTTTTCCCATCCTTCGTCGCGGAGCCCCGCCAGACCCCCTTGTCGTCCTTCGTCAGCGCCGACACGCCGGTAAAGCCCGCATCGGCGATGCGCTTCTTGGCCTGCTCCTCGGTGAAGCTGTTGGCGCCCGGCACCGGCGCGGCCGGGTTCGGCGCCGTGTTCGGGGTCGTGACGGCAGGCGGTGCCGTGGGCGGCGTCGCAGGCGGCGTCGTCTGCGCAACGGCGATGGCGGGCGCGAGCGCCGCCAAGGCAAATACTGCATGGCGTAGGATCATCGTGATCTCCGGAGACTGAGGGAAGTCGCCTTGATCAACCGGCGATCGGACCGATGGTTCCGCGCATTGCCCCAACTCCGTAAGACGACGCTCGACGGTGCGCAGCCCCTTCTTCCCGCGCGGCCACGACGATCCGCCGCCCTCCTCGCTTGAATCGCAACGGGCCCTATCTCGCTTCGCCGCCGCTCCTCGGCTTCGGCTAGATCACCCGGCTGTCATAGGCCCAGTGCAGGAGCGCCTGGCGCTGGCGCGGGCGACACATCGGGTTGCCGGGATCGCAATGCTTCCTGATCTGCGCGATGTGGCGCCGCATCGCTTTCCAGCGCCGGATCTGGCGGGCGTCCTCATACGCCATGCGCCGGCCCATATAGTAGCGGCAGTACCACTGGAACCAGCCGCGCGGATCGTCCGGATGGATCCAGCCCTTCCGCTGCCATTCCGACAAAGGCTGGCTCGCATCCACGCCGAAATAGTTCAGCGCGCAGTCGCGGCCGGCGGGCGAGAGCCTGGCGGATGCGAACCAGTCCGCCGGAAACTCGTCGCGGCAGTCGGTCAGATACTTGCCGCAGAAGACGCCGAGCGCGAGCATCTCCTTGGGCGTCAGCTCGGGCTTAAACTGCGGGTCGAAACCGCGGCCGGCCGGCGCCGTCAACGCATAGCGATAGCCCTGCTGCATCCTGTCGTTGACCGTGACGATGCGGCGGCTCGGCGGCGCGGGCCCCGCCGGCTTCCCGGTCTCCTCTTCGCTCATCGGCGTTCCTTCGGTTGCGCGATTCCCATCAGGGTCCTCGACAATATCGTCGATCGGGATCGGCGCGCATCCCGGCGCCCCCTGCCGACCGGGATCGAGCGGCGTATCGCACCGTCGGCCAAGCCCATCGACGCCGATATCCGATATCGGCTAGAGCAGGATCCGATCAGGTGGAGCCGCCCGATCGGTGAATTTGCTCGATCTTCAAACGTGAGAGTCCGGCCGTTCCGCCTCGGACCGCCCGGCCGCTCCCCGCATAAGGAAAAAAAGCGATGTCCGACCTCGTCCGCCTCACCGCCGGCCCGCTGACCTTCGACGGCCGCTTCGAAACCAAGAACGCGCCGAAGACGGTCGCGGCCTTCAAGAAGCAGATGCCCTTCGTCAGCCGCGCCGTGCATGTGCGCTGGAGCGGCGAGGCCGTGTGGATGCCGCTCGGCGATCTCGATTTCGGCGTCTCCTACGAGAACCACACCTCCTACCCGGCGCCCGGCCAGGTGATCCTCTATCCGGGCGGCATCAGCGAGACCGAGATCCTGCTCGGCTATGGCGGCGTGCATTTCGCCTCCAAGATGGGCCAGCTCGCCGGCAACCATTTCATCACGCTGACCTCCAACCTCGACAAGCTGCCGGAGCTCGGGCGGCTGTGCCTGTGGGAAGGGGCGCAGAACGTACGGTTCGAGATCGCCTGAGCCGCTCATCCCTCGCCGAAACGACGACGGGGCGGCCGCACGGTCGCCCCGTTGTCATATTCGCGATCCGCGGCCTACAGTGAGCGCGACCTTCAGTATCGGGCTTTGTCCAGGGGGCTGCGCTTGCGCGTCCATTCGCGCGCACCCCCGCTGATATTGGGGGCCGCTCGTGAAGAAATACATGATCCATATCATCCTGGCCGCGATGGCCCTCGGCATCGCGGTCGGCTACGTGATCTATACGACCGCCGACGCGCAGTCCGCCAAGACGATCGCGGGCTATTTCGAGCTGGTCTCGACGCTGTTCCTGCGCCTCATCAAGATGATCATCGCGCCGCTGGTGTTCTCCACGCTGGTGGTGGGCATCGCCCATATGGGCGATTCCTCCTCGATCGGGCGCATCTTCGTGAAGACGATGGCGTGGTTCCTCACCGCCTCCTTCGCCTCGCTCCTGCTCGGCCTCGTCATGGTGCATGTCCTGCAGCCGGGCCTGAACCTCAACATGCCGCTGCCCGACACCACGGCCGCCACGGGCCTCAAAACCTCCTCGATGTCGCTGCAGAACTTCGTCGAGCATCTCGTGCCGAAATCGATCGTCGAGGCGATGGCGACCAACGAGATCCTGCAAATCGTCGTGTTCTCGGTGTTCTTCGGCATCGCGCTCGCCTCGATGAAGGAGCGCGGCAAGGTCATCGCCGAGGGGATCGACCAGGCGGCGCACGCGATGCTGGTGGTGACCGGCTATGTGATGGCCTTCGCGCCGGTGGCGGTGTTCGCGGCGGTCGCCGCGACGGTCGCCAAGCAGGGGCTGTCGATCCTGCTGGTGTTCGCCAAGTTCATGGGCGGCTTCTACCTCTCGCTCATCCTCCTGTGGTGCCTGCTCGCCTTCGCGGGTTTCGTGTTCCTCGGGCCGCGCGTCTTCCAGCTCCTCAACCTCGTCAAGGAGCCGACGCTCCTCGCCTTCTCGACCGCGAGCTCGGAGGCGGCCTATCCGAAGACGCTGGAGGGGCTGGAGAAGTTCGGCGTGCCGAACCGCATCGCCAGCTTCGTGCTGCCGATGGGCTATTCCTTCAACCTCGACGGCTCGATGATGTACTGCACCTTCGCGGCGCTGTTCATCGCCCAGGCCTACAATATCGAGCTCAGCCTCGGCACGCAGATCACCATGCTGCTGATCCTGATGCTGACCTCCAAGGGCATGGCGGGCGTGCCGCGCGCCTCGCTGGTGGTGATCGCCGCGACGCTGAACCAGTTCAACATCCCGGAGGCCGGCCTGCTGCTGATCATGGGCATCGACCAGTTCCTCGACATGGGGCGCTCGGCGACGAACGTGATCGGCAACTCGCTGGCCACCGCCGTCGTTGCGAAATGGGAAGGCGTGCTCGGCGAGGAGAAACCCGATTCCCTCCCCGACGAGGCGCTGATCGACGAGCCGGCGCCGGCGTAGGGGGCGAAGATGGCGCGCCGCTTCTCATCCCTCGTCGCGGGCTGGCTCTGCGCCGCCGCGCTCGCGCTCGCCACCGGGCCGGCGGGCGCGCAAGGCGCCAAGCCGCCGACCCGGCCGGCACTGGAAGCGGCGGGGCTCGCCGGTCCGCTCGCCGAGATCTCGCGCACCGGCATCGTCCGCATCGGCTACCGCGAGGCCTCGGTGCCGTTCTCGTTCCTCGACCGCTCCGGGCGGCCGGTCGGCTACAGCATCGACATCTGCAACGGCATCGTGGAGGAGATCGGCCGCACGCTCGGGCGCGAGGACCTGAGGGTCGAATACCTGAAGGTCACGTCGGAGACGCGGCTCGCAGCCGTGGCGGATGGCAGCATCCATCTCGAATGCGGCTCGACCACCGCCAATCTGGAGCGCGCCAAGCTCGTCTCCTTCTCGCCGCTGATCTTCGTGGCGGGCACGCGGGTGATGGTGCCGAAGGGCACGCCCTGGCGCAATTTCCGCAACCTCCAGGGCAAGCGCGTCGTGGTGACGGCCGGGACCACCAACGCGCAGGCGCTGCGGAAGCTCGACGAGAAGTTCAAGCTCGGCATCGAGATCGTCGAGGCTCCCGATCACGAGCAGAGCTACCAGATGCTGGTCGACCGCAAGGTCGACGCCTTCGCGACCGACGACGTGCTGCTCTCCGGGCTGATCGCGCAGCATCACGCCCAGGACCGGTTCGCGGTGGTCGGGGAGCTGCTCTCCTACGACCCCTACGGCATCGCCTACGCGCTGAACGACAAGCCGATGAAGGAGGCGATCGAGCGTGCCTTCCAGGCGCTGGTGCGCGGCAACGAGATCGATCCGATCTACAATAAATGGTTCAACCGGCCGCTGCCGAACGGCGAGCGGCTGCGCATCCCGATGACGCCGCAGCTCGAGGAGGCGTTCAAGGCCTTCGACACGGACCGGACCTCCGACCCGGCGGCCGAGACCGATTGAGAAGGCCGAACAGAGGGCCTACTGCACCCTCACCTCGACGCTCTGCGTGTCGCCGGTCGCGTCGATCACCGTGACGCGGGCAAAGCCGGGGCCCACAGCGATGGGGGCGTCGCGGCGATGGCCGGGGAGCTTCAGCGGCGCGCCGTCGAGCAGGAAGGTGAAGGGCTGCACGCCGCCCGCCACCTTGACGATCAGCGGGCTGCGCGTGCCGTCCGGCGCCGTGCCGGGATCGACCTCGGCATGGCTCGGCGGATAGGCGATGCGCAGCTTGTCGCCGGCGATCTGGTCGGGCGCGACGACCGGCCCGACGCGGCGCAGCGGCAGCGGCAGGTCGTTCCAGGCGACATGCTCGGCGCCCGGCGGCGGGGGACCGAGCGCGACGATCGGCCGGCCGAGGCGCGCGAAGGCGTCGAACAGGATCGGCGCCGCGGAGACGCGGCCGACGAGGCCCGGCACCGGCTGTCCGTCCGGGCGGCCGACCCAGACGCCGATCGTCGTCCTGCCGTCGAAGCCGACCGCCCAGGCGTCGCGATAGCCGTAGGAGGTGCCGGTCTTGAAGGCGATGCGCCCGCCTGCCGCGGCGTTCGGCGGAGCGGCGCCGAGGAGGATGTCGCCGATCATCCAGGCGGCGGCCGGCTCGACGAGGCGCCGGGCGGGGCCGAGCGGCTCCTCGCGCTTCCAGCGCAGGTCTATCACCTCGCCGCCGCGCGCCAGCCCCGCATAGGCCTGGGCGAGGTCGGCGAGGCGGATGCCGACGCCGCCGAGCGCGATCGGCAGGGTCGGCGCCTCGCCGCGCGGCAGGACGAGCGGCGTGCCGGCCGCGTTCAGCCGCGCCGCGAGCTTGGCGGGCGTGACGCGCTCCAGCAGCGCGACCGCCGGCACGTTGAGCGACATGATCAGCGCCTGGCGCACCGAGATCGTGCCCTGATAGGTCAGGTCGAAATTCTTCGGCGCGAAGGCGCCGAAGCGCGTCGGGCGGTCGTCGATCAGCGTCTCGGGCCGGGCGATGCCGTCCTCGAAGGCGAGCGCGTAGATGAAGGGCTTCAGCGCCGAGCCGGGCGAGCGCAGGGCTCGGACCATGTCGATCTGGCCGGCGCGACGCTTGTCGGCGTAGTCGGCGGCGCCGACATGCGCCCTCACCTCGCCGGTCGCATGGTCGATCGCGATGACGGCGATCGACATGTCGGGGCCGAGCGCCGCGACGCGGTCCTTCACCAGCGCCTCCAGCGCCACCTGGAAATCGCGGTCGAGATTGGTCGCGACGACGCGAGCGCCGGGATCGGCGGCGTTGAGCTGCTCGCCGAGATGCGGGGCGATAAGCGGCATGTCGCGGCGGGCGACGGGCACCGCCTCGCGGCGCGCCTCCTCGGCGAGCTCGGGCGCGAGCACGCCCATCGCGACGGCGCGCGCCAGCACCCGGTCGCGGGCCTTGCGGGCCGCGTCGGGGAAGCGGTCGGGCCGGCGCGCCTCGGGCGATTGCGGGATGGCGACGAGCAGCGCCGCCTCCGCATAGGTCAGCCGCCCCGGCTCCTTGCCGAAATAGGAGAGCGAGGCGGCGCGGATGCCCTCCAGATTGCCGCCATAGGGGGCGAGCGTCAGGTAAAGGCCGAGCACGCCGTCCTTGCCGAACTGGCGCTCGAGCTGGATGGCGCGGGCCATCTCCTTCAGCTTGGCGCGGATCGAGCGGGGGCCGCGCGGCTCCACGAGCCGGGCCGCCTGCATGGTCAGCGTCGAGCCGCCCGAGACGATGCGGCCATGCGCCAGGAGCTGGCCGACGGCGCGCAGCATCGACAGCGGATCGACGCCCGAATGCTGGCGGAAGCGCTGGTCCTCATAGGTCTGGAGCAGCACGATCAGGCGCGGATCGACGCTCGCGGGCTGCACCGCGAAGCGCCAGCGGCCGTCATCGGTCGCGAAGGGGCGCAGCAGGCGGCCACGCCGGTCGACCACCTCATGCGCGGTCGCGATCGCGGCCGGATCGATCGGCGCAAGCCGCGCGATGTAGTCGGCCGCGATTCCACCGAGCGCCGCCGCGCTCGAGGCGAGGCAGAGGCCGGCGGCGAGCAGCCGCCGGCGCCATGCGCCCCGGCGGATAGCCGCCGCGAGGGGCGTCGCCCCGCTCATCGCGGCACTGTGACCTCGACCTGGCCGGTGGCGGTGCGGCCGAAGCGGTCGGGCCGGTACATGTCCTCCACGGTCGCGGGCGGGTGCACGTAGCGGCCCGGCGCGATGGCGCGCACCATGTAGGAGACCGTGAAGGTCGGCTGGTCGCCGCCCGAGCGCGTGAAGGCGCCCTCGAAGCGGTCGTCGCGGAAGGCCGCGTTCTCGGGCTGCGGGCCGGCCGCGAGCCAGGGCAGCGAGGAGGTGTCGCCGCTCGCCACCAGCTTCGGATTCTCGATCTCGAAGCCGGCCGGCAGGCGGTCGACAACCATGAGCTGGCCGGCCTTCGGGGTCGCGTCCGTGACGGTGAGCACCACCACGAGGCGGGTGTTGCGCGCGACGCGCGCCGGATCGGCCTTCTTGCCGTCCGGCGTGAAGAAGGCGCGCTCGACCTTCAGCTCGGCCGAGGCGGCCGGCTGCGCCTTGATCGGCGAGCCCGTCACCGTGACGATCGCGCTCGCCGGGGCGTCGAGAAGGTTCACGGCGCGCACCGGCTGGTTAAGCATCTTGTCGTCCCAGGAGCGGAAGACCGGGCCGTTCTTGCGCTGGCCGTCGACCTCGAAGGCGAGGTTGGCGGCGTCCTTCTGGATGGCGCTCGCGGCGAGGACCATCCAGGCGTTCTCCTGCGTGGAGGTGTAGGTCTTGGCGTCGCGGGCCTTCTGGATGCGCTCCGCGATGGCGGCGCGGCGGTTGGCGATCGCGCCGGCATCGGTGGCGAGCGTCAGGATCGCGGCGGCGTCGCGCAGCGTGGAGCCGAAATCGAGCCAGCGGTCCTCGAATTTCTGCTCCGCCAGATGGTTCGTCGCGTTCACGAAGACGCGCTCGGCGCGCACCTTGTCGCCCATCAGCGCGAGGGCGGCGGCGAGCTGGGCCTTGCCGAGCGGCGTCTTGAAGTCCTCCACCTTCTGGTCGCTCAGATAGCGCAGGTCGCCGAGATTGCCGCGCCCGTTGCGGGCCAGGACGTAGAGGCCGTAGGCGAGCGTGACGCCGTCATTCTCCACCTTGTCGATCGTGCCGATCTGGCTGCGGATATGGTCGAGCGCGAGCTGGATCGCCTTCTCGGGGACCTGGAAGCCCTTGTCGCGGGCGCGGGTGAGGAAGTCGGTGACATAGGCGTTCAGCCAGTCGTCGTCGCCGCCGATCGACCACAGGCCGAAGGTGCCGTTGGCCGACTGGCGGGCGAGCAGCCGCTGGATGCCGTCCTCGATCCGCTTCCGCGCCCCGCCGTCGAGCGCCAGATCGGTCTCGCCGGCGAGCTCGGAGACGTAGAGCAGCGGCAGCGCGCGGCTGGTGATCTGCTCCGAGCAGCCATAGGGGTAGCGGTCGAGCGCCAGCAGCAGGCCGGGCACGTCGAGCGCCGCCGCCGGCCCGAGCGCCAGCGACAGCGCGGCCGTGCCGGGCACGAAATCGGCGAGGAGCTGCGGCGCGACCGTCACGGTGCCGTTGCGGGCGAGCGGCGTGACGGTGCGGCGGGCGATCGCCGGATTGGCGGGGTTGACCGGGAAGACCAGGCGCTGCTCCAGCGCCAGGCCGTTCGGCCCGGTCAGTTTCGCGAGGATCGTCGCGGTGCCGACATTGGCGGCGACGACCGGCACGTTCACGGCGCCCTTGCCCTTGTCGGCGAGCGTCACGGTCTCGCTGGTCTGGCGCGCGACGAGCCCGTCGCCGGCCTCCACCGACAGCGTGTAGGGGCCGGCGGGTCCCTCGACGTTGTTGAGGTCGAAGCGGATATTGGTCGCGTCGCCGATCGCCAGGAAGCGTGGCGTCGTCGCCAGCACCACGACGGGATCGCGGACGACCACGTCGGCGCTGGCATGGCCGAGCTGGCTCGCGGTCCAGGCCACCACCATGACACGCAGCGTGCCGTTGAACTGCGGCACGTCGAACGCCACCTCGGCCTTGCCGTCGGCGCCGACCGTGACGAGGCCGGAGAAGAAGGCGAGCGGCTTCTCCTTCGGCGGGTTGGCGCCCATTTGCGGGGGCGGTGCGTCCGAGCCGGTGCGGATGCGGCCGCGCACCGCGTTCATGCCGTCGATGAGCTGGCCGTAGAGGTCGCGCAGCTC
>JBDHTH010000074.1:0-9115 GCA_039808545.1 Phreatobacteraceae bacterium
GCCCCGCCCGCCGCGGCGGCGACATGGACGACGACATCCCGTTCTGAGCCGATATCGAGCGCCGAAAGCGATTCCGGCGCAAAGGCTTGGCGCCGTTTCCGGAATCGATATGGCAGGCGGTTGAATCGGTTTGCAGGGCATGATCCCGAAAAGTAGGAACCGGTTTTCGGAAAAGATCAGGCTCAAGCAAGACGTTCGAGCCTGATCCGATTCAACGGGATCGGATCGGACAGGGAAGGCGCGATGCCGGGCGGCGAGGCGGTCGTTTCCTGGAGCGGCGGCAAAGACGGTTGGCTGGCGCTGCTCAAGGCGCGCGCTGCCGGGCTCATCGTGCGCCGCGCGCTCACCGTCTATGATGAGGACGGCACCCGCTCGCGCTCGCATGCCCTGCCGCCTTCCGTGATCGCCGCGCAGCTCGAAGCGCTCGGCCTCGAGCCGGTCGCGATGCGGGCCTCCTGGGCCGACTACGAGGCGAGGATGGTCGCGACCCTCCGAGAGCTCGCGGCCGAGGGCGTCGGCACGTTCGTCACCGGCGACATCGCGACTGACGGGCACCGCGCCTATGTCGAGCGCGTCGCGGGCGCCGCCGGAATGGCGGCGTCGCTGCCGCTCTGGGGGCGCGACACGGGGCTGCTGGCGCGAGAGATCGTCGCGCGGCGCGCCGAGATCCTCGTGGTGCTGGCCGATGCGCATCGGCTCGATGCCTCTTTCGTCGGCTGCCGCTACGATGAGCGTTTCCTGGCGCGTCTGCCGCCCGGCATCGATCCTTGCGGCGAGAACGGCGAGTTCCACACCTTCGTCGCCGGCGGCGAGGGTTTCGCCGCTAACGTGCCGCTCACGATCGGCGAAATCTACCGCCACGCCTTCCGGATCGGCGATGCGGAAGGCGCGGTTTTCGCGGCCCCGCTTGCCTTGGCGCCGGCGCCCGCCGCTTGAATGCGACGGGCGAAGTTGCCAAGCTCGCCGGCGCAGCCGCGAGAAGGGGCAACCTCGGGGCGCTCTTCGAATACTTCGAACGTCGGCCACTTCGGAGGATTGCGATGCGGATCACCCATCTCGCGGCGGCGGCCGCGCTTGCGCTCGGCGCGGGGCTGGCGGCGCTGCCCGCCGCCGGCGCCCAGGACATGATCGTCGAGAAGAAGACCTTCGAGCTGCCGAGCTTCACCACCGTCTCGGGCAGGACCGTTAAAGGGGTGAAGGTCGGTTGGGAAGCCTATGGCAAGCTCAACGAGGCCAAGGACAACGTCGTCCTGATCACGCATTTCTTCTCCGGCACCAGCCACGCGGCCGGAAAATACACGCCGGGCGACAAGGCGCCCGGCTACTGGGACGCGATCATCGGCCCCGGCAAGGCGATCGACACCAACAAATATTACGTCGTCGCCTCCGACACGCTGGCCAATCTCAGCCCGAAGGACCCGACCGTCGTCACCACCGGCCCGGCCTCGATCAACCCCGACACCGGCAAGCCCTACGGGCTCGACTTCCCGCTCGTCACCATCAAGGATTTCGTGAATGTCCAGAAGGCGCTGCTCGAAAGCCTCGGCATCACCCGCCTGAAGGCGGTGGTCGGCGCCTCGATGGGCGCGCTGCAGGCTTATGAATGGGCCGCGAGCTACCCCGACATGGTCGAGCGCATCATCCCGGTGATCGGCGCGCCGACCGCCGATGCCTATCTCATCGGCTGGCTGTCGCTCTGGGCGCAGCCCATCCTCGACGATCCGAACTGGAACAAGGGCGATTATTACGGCAAGGAGCCGCCGGTCGCCGGCCTCAAGACCGCGCTGAAGCTCGTGACGCTGCACGCCAACGCCGCCGAATGGGCCGACAGGACCTTCGGCCGCGCGCTCGCCGACGAGGCGAAAAACCCCTTCGTCGCCGTCGAGAACAAGTTCAAGATCGAGACGGCTCTCGACCAGGCCGCCACCGCCCGCGCCAATGTCGCGGATGCCAACCACTTCCTTTATCTCGTCAAGGCGAGCCAGTCGGCGGCCGTCGATCCGGCGAAGATCACGGTGCCGACGATGCTGCTCTATTCGCCGACCGATCAGGTGTTCCTGGCGGATAGCGTGCGTGCCCAGTTCGCGCTGATAAAGAACGCGCGCCTAAAGGTCTCGAAGACGATCGCGGGCCCCTACGGGCACCTCAACGGCGTTCTCGAGATCAGGCGCGTGGCGAGCGACATCACCCAGTTCCTCGATCACGACATGACCAAGCCCTGGGTGATCCGATAGAGCCTAGCCGCGTATGACGCTCGTCACGCCGTCGATCACGAACTGCACCGCGAGCGCCGCGAGGATCACGCCCAGCAGGCGCGTCAGCACGATGTTGCCGGTCGTGCCCAGCAGCCGGGCGATCGGCGTCGCGGCGCGGAACACGAGGTAGCAGGAGAGCACCGCCACAGCGATCGTCGCGAACAGCAGGCCGAGCTTGACCGGGTCGCCGCCGGCGCGGCCGGTCAGCAGCAGCGTCGCGGTGATCGCGCCGGGCCCCGCCATCAGGGGAATCGCCAGCGGGAAGGCCGCGACGTTGCGGATATGATCCTCGCTGATCGCCGTCTCGGCCGTCGAGGCCTTGCGCTCGTTGCGCCGCTCGAACACCATCTCGAAGGCGATCCAGAACAGAAGCAGCCCGCCGGCGATGCGGAAAGCCGGCAGCGTGATGCCGAGCGCCTTCAGCAAGAGGTCGCCGCCGAGCCCGAAGAAGGTCATGATGCCGAGCGCGATGAGCGAGGCCCTGAGCGCCACGCGGGCGCGCTCCTCGCCGTTCATGCCGCGCGTCACCGACAGGAAGATCGGCGCCAACCCCGGCGGGTCGAGCGTCACCAGGAGCGTCACGAGCGCCGCCGCGAGATAGTCGAGCATCGGTCTCCCCGTTTGCCGGCCGGCGCCAGCTTGCGGGGCGCGTGGCGCAAAGTCCATGCGCCGGTTGACGCGATCTTTACGGCTTTGCGTCAGGATGCACCGGGCGAGGGCACCATGGATTTTCTCTTCGGGTTTCGCGGCCGCATCGGGCGCCTGCAATGGTGGGGGCTCCACCTGGCGATCTTCGCGCTGCTCGTCGTCGGCATCGTGCTCGTCGATATGCGCAGCGGCTGGGGTGTCCGCCGCCCGGTCGAGCACATATTTTCCAGCCGTGACCCCGTGCTGATCTTCGGCGCGGTGCTGTTCTGGATCCTCGCCAGCTGGGTCACCATCGCGGCGACCGTCAAGCGCTATCACGACCGCGACAAGGCCGGCTGGTGGTGGTTCGTCTATTTTATCCCGCTCGTCGGCCCGCTCTGGCAATGGATCGAATGCGGCTTCCTCTCCGGAACGCCGGGCGCGAACCGCTTCGGCCAGCGCGGCGGGACGAGCCCCGAGGCGCTCGGGGCGGAGATCGACCGGATGCGCGAGGCGGCCCGCAGCCGCGATTCCGTGCGCACCGTCGAGGCGCTCCCGACCGCGCCGCAACCCTCGCCCGTCGCGCGCGCCGAGCCCGTCCGGACTGGCCCGCCGACCTTCGGCCGGCGCGGCCGCTGAACGCCGATTCGCGGCCCTTTGCGGGCCGTTTCGGCGGCCGTTGCGAAGCGATTTCGCGGCAGCGCCGAAAGGGCAGTATAACCCATTGAGATCATTAGCTTAAAAACCGCGATTCGGAGCCCTTTTCCGATGGCTTCCGAAGGCCGGATCGGCTAGATATCCGCCAGACGTTTCGCAACCGGGACGAACCTCTTGGCAGACGACGACAAGACCGCGGGCGAAGGCCGCCCGCAGGACCCCTACGGCGAGATCAAGCCGATCTCGATCATGGACGAGATGCAGCGCTCCTATCTCGATTACGCGATGAGCGTGATCGTCTCGCGCGCGCTGCCCGATGCCCGCGACGGGCTGAAGCCGGTGCATCGCCGCATCCTCTACTCGATGCACGACAACGGCTACGCTCACAACAAGCCCTACCGCAAATCCGCCCGCGTCGTCGGCGACGTGATCGGTAAGTACCATCCGCATGGCGACCAGTCGGTCTATGACGCGCTGGTGCGCATGGCGCAGGATTTCTCCATGCGCGCCATGCTCATCGACGGGCAGGGCAATTTCGGCTCCGTCGATGGCGATCCGGCCGCGGCGATGCGCTACACCGAGGTCCGCCTCGCCAAGATCAGCGACACGCTGGTCGAGGATCTCGGCTTCGACACAGTCGATTTCAAGGAGAACTACGACGGCTCCGAGCAGGAGCCGAGCGTCCTGCCGGCGCGCTTCCCGAACCTGCTCGTCAACGGCGCCGGCGGCATCGCGGTCGGCATGGCGACCAACATCCCGCCGCATAATCTCGGCGAGGTGGTGGATGCCTGCGTCGCGCTGATCGACGATCCCGAACTCGATGTCGAGGCGCTGAACGCGATCGTGCCGGGCCCGGACTTCCCGACCGGCGGCATCATCCTCGGCCGCGCCGGCATCCGCCAGGCCTACGCGACCGGGCGCGGCTCGATCATCATGCGCTCGCGCTCCACCATCGAGACGCTGCGCAAGGAGCGCGAGGCGATCGTCGTCACCGAGATCCCGTATCAGGTGAACAAGGCGGCGATGATCGAGAAGATCGCCGAGCTGGTGCGCGAGAAGCGAATCGAGGGCATCGCGGACCTGCGCGACGAATCCGACCGCCAGGGCATGCGCGTCGTCATCGAGCTGAAGCGCGACGCGGTCGCCGACGTGGTGCTGAACCAGCTCTACCGCTTCACGCCGCTCCAGACCTCGTTCGGCGCCAACATGGTGGCGCTGAACGGCGGCCGCCCCGAGCTGATGACGCTGAAGGACCTGATCCAGGCCTTCATCGCGTTCCGCGAGACGGTCGTCTACCGCCGCACCCGCTACAAGCTCGGCAAGGCCCGCGAGCGCGCCCATATTCTGTGCGGCCTCGCCATCGCGGTCGCCAATATCGACGAGGTCATCCGCCTTATTCGCGAGAGCCCGGACGCCAACGTCGCCCGCGCCCGCCTGATGGACCGCGACTGGCCGGCCGCCGAGATCGCGCCGCTGATCGCGCTCGTCGACGATCCGCTGCACCGCGTCGCCGAGGACGGCACCTATCGCCTCTCCGAGGCGCAGGCCCGCGCCATCCTCGACCTGCGCCTCCAGCGCCTGACCGCGCTCGGACGCGACGAGATCGGCAACGAGCTCGACGCGCTCGCCAAGGAGATCGCCGATTTCCTCGACATCCTGCGCTCGCGCGCCCGCGTCATGACCATCGTCAAGGACGAGCTCGCGGCCATCCGCGCCGAGTTCGCGACGCCGCGCAAGACCGAGATCGTCGACAATTTCGGCGATCTGGAGGACGAGGACCTGATCCAGCGCGAGGAGATGGTCGTCACCGTCTCCCATGCGGGCTACGTCAAGCGCGTGCCGCTCGACACCTACCGGGCGCAGCGCCGCGGCGGCAAGGGCCGCGCCGGCATGCAGACCCGCGAGGAGGATTTCGTCACGCGCCTGTTCGTCGCCTCCACGCACGCGCCGGTGCTGTTCTTCTCCTCGCGCGGGCAGGTCTACAAGGAAAAGGTCTGGCGGCTGCCGCTCGCGGCGCCGCAGGCGCGTGGCAAGGCGCTGATCAACATGCTGCCGCTCGATGCGGGCGAGCGCATCACCACCATCATGCCGGTGCCCGAGGACGAGACGACCTGGGACGCGCTCGACGTGATGTTCTCGACGACGCGCGGCACCGTGCGCCGCAACAAGCTGTCGGACTTCACCAACGTCAACCGCGCCGGCAAGATCGCCATGAAGCTCGACGAGGGCGAGGCGATCGTCGATGTCGCGGTCTGCACCGAGGCCGACGACGTGCTGCTGACCACCGCCGAGGGCCAGTGCATCCGCTTCCCGACCACCGATGTGCGCGTCTTCAAGGGCCGCGACTCGATGGGCGTGCGCGGCATCCAGCTCGCCGAGGGCGATACCGTCATCTCGATGGCGATCCTGCGCCATGTCGAGGCGAGCGGCGAGGAGCGCACCGCCTATCTGAAGATGCGCCGTGCCGTCACCGGCGAGGAGGTGGAGACCGAGGAGGAGGGCGCCGCGACGAACGGCACGCTCTCGCCCGAGCGCTATGCCGAGATGTCGGCCGCCGAGGAGGTTATCCTCACGCTGTCGCGCAACGGCTACGGCAAGCGCTCCTCGGCCTACGAGTACCGGATCACCGGGCGCGGCGGCAAAGGCATCGTCGCGATGGCGGTGAACGAGCGCAACGGCAAGCTGGTGGCAGCCTTCCCCGTGGAGGACAGCGACCAGATCATGCTCGTCACCGATGGCGGCCAACTCATCCGCTGCCCCGTCACCGGCATCGGCGTGAAGGGGCGCGGCACGCAGGGCGTCATCGTCTTCGACACGCATGAGAGCGAGACGGTGGTCTCGGTCGAGCGCATCAGCGATGTCGGCGAGGACGAGAACGGCGAGGGGGAGGACAAGGCGCCGGATGCGCCCGACGTCCCCGATGCCCCCGAACCCGGCACGGAATGACGCCGCGCGGCGCCGGCTGCCTCTTCTGCCGCATCGCGGCCGGCGAGGTGCCGTCGCACCGCGTCTACGAGGATGACGACATCGTCGCCTTCCTCGATATCGGCCCGGTGCGGCCGGGCCATACCCAGATCGTGCCGCGCCGGCATTTCGCCTGTTTCGAGGATCTTCCCGAGGATTTGGCCGGCGCAATTCTGGCGCGCGGCCAAATCCTCGCGCGGGCGATGAAGACAATCTACGGCGTGCCGCGCGTCGCCTTCATGTTCACCGGGACCGACATCGCGCATGCGCACGCCCATGTGATCCCGATGGTCGCGCCGACCGACGTCACCTCGCGCCGCTACATTGCGGAAGAAGCGCTCACTTTCCGCCCCCTGCCGCGCCCCTCCGATGACGAGCTCGCTGCGACCGTCGCGGCGCTGAAGGCGGCGTCGGGCGCCTGATCCTATTTGTCGGTGCGCGGCGGCAGCTTGGTGCCGGTCACCTCGGCATAGAGCCGCGCGACGGAGGAATCGTCGTCGCCGCCCATGCCGTTCGCGGATGCAAACGTGAACATCTGCAAGGCGGCGGCCGAGAGCGGCACCGGGAAATTCGCGGCCCTCGCCATGTCCTGGATGATGCCGAGATCCTTGGTGAAGATGTTCACGGCCGAGAGCGGGCGATAGTCGCCGTCTATGACGTGCTTCATCCGATTCTCGAACATCCAGGAATTGCCGGCCGATTTGGTGATCACCTGGTAGACCTTCTCGAGGTCGAGCCCGAGCCGCGCCGCGAACGCCATCGCTTCCGACGCCGCCACGATATGCACGCCGGCGAGCAGCTGGTTGATCATCTTGAAGGCGGCGCCGAAGCCGGCCTCCTCGCCGAGGTCGTAGACATTGGCCGCCACCGCGTCGAGCACCGGCTTGGCGGCCGTCCTGGCGGCCGGCTTGCCGGAGGCGAGGACCGTGAGCTGCCCGTCGGCGGCGCGCGCCGCCCCGCCGCTGATCGGCGCGTCGAGATAGAGCCGGCCGCTCGCCTCCAGCCGCGCCGCGAGGCGCCTGGCGATCTCCGGCGCCATCGTTGCCGAGGAGACGAACACCGCGCCCTCCGCCATCGTCTCGGCCGCGCCGTTCTCGCCGAACAGCACGGTCTCGGTCTGCGCGGCGTTCACCACCACGGACACCACCGCGAAGGCGCCTTTCGCGGCCTCGGCCGGTGAGGCGGCCGTCTCGCCGCCCGCCGCCTTGAACTTCGCGAGATTGGCCTCCGACACGTCGCAGCCGACGACCCGCAGGCCGGCGCGCAGCAGGCTCGCCGCCATGCCGCCGCCCATCGCGCCGAGCCCGACGACCGCGACGGTCCTGTTGTCGATGGAATCGGTCACGGCGCATCCTCCCATTGGCTTTGCGGCGAGGGTGCAAAGGCCGGAAGGGGGCGTCAAGCGCCATGCCCGCCTACCTGCCAACAGGCCTCGCGCCTTGATCTGGCCGCAGCGCCTGCAAAAACTGCGGGTCGCGGGCAAAGGAGGCGACGATGGTCGATCGACGGAGGATTCTCACCGGGCTGGGCGCGGCGGCGGGACTCCTCGCCGCGCCGCGCGTCGCCTTGGCGCGCTACAATTATCGCGGCCGTCTGCTGCGCGACGGGACGGTCGTGTCGCTGCGCTGCCTCGGCCATATCAGGACGCAGTATATTTTCCTGGACGGGCATACCACGGACGGCACCGTCGCCCTGGCGCCGGGTCGCGGCGGCAACTACTCGGGCGCGTTCTGGCGGGTCTCGCGGATCGACGAGGATGTCGTGGCGCTGGAATGCCAGGGCCATATCGACGGCCCCCGCTGGCTCGACGGCCGCACCCGCGACGGGACCGTCGGCCTCGCGCCGCATACCGGCGGCGGCTATACGGGCACGCGCTGGCGCCTGCTGTCGCTGCAGCGCGACGACGACGTCGCCTTCGAATGCCTCGGCAGCATCCCCGGCAACCGCTGGCTCGACGGACGTACGACCGAGGGAGCGGTCGGGCTCGCGCCGCATGCCGGCCCGCCCTATACGGGCGCCGGCTGGCGCGTGGAGCCGGCCTGAGCCGGTATCGCTGCCGCGCTATCCCTGTCTGGCACTCAGGGCCGAAATGCGCTTGATTGCCGCAAAAGGGAGGAACGCATGCTGCTCGGCTGCATAGCGGACGATTTCACCGGCGCGAGCGATCTCGCCAACACGCTCGCCAAGGAAGGCATGGCGACGACGCAGTTCATCGGCGTGCCGGCAGAGGATGCCGAGCCGGGCTGCGAGGCCGGCGTGGTGGCGCTGAAGACGCGCTCGATTCCCGCCGCCGACGCCATCGCCCAGTCGCTCGCCGCGCTCGACTGGCTGAAGCGGCAGGGCTGCACCCAGTTCCTCTTCAAATACTGCTCGACCTTCGATTCCACGCCCGCCGGCAATATCGGCCCGGTCGGCGAGGCGCTGGCCGAGGCGCTCGGCGTCAAGGGCGTCGTCGTCTGCCCGGTGTTTCCCGGCACGGGCCGCACCCTCTACCAGGGCCATCTCTTCGTGAAGGACCGGCTGCTCAGCGAAAGCGGCATGCAGCATCATCCGCTGAACCCGATGACCGATCCGGACATCCGCCGCTTCCTCGCTCTCCAGACGAAGGCGCC
>JBDHTH010000075.1:0-9035 GCA_039808545.1 Phreatobacteraceae bacterium
GAGACCGAAGCGCTCGACGATTTCCCTCATGGCGCGATCGGCATCCTCGGGCAGCGGCAGGCGCGGCGGACGCGGCGCGCCGGCCTGGAAGCCCATATGGGTCAGCAGCGCCTTGGAGCCCGCGACGTAGCGGTGCCCGCCGACCGCCTGGATGAGCGGCAGCCAGTCGAGATACAGCTTGCGAGCCTCCGGAATCCGGTTCTCGTCGGCCACCAGCTCGAAGATCCGGGCCATCGGCTTCGGCGCGACGTTCGAAGCGACCGCGACCCACCCCTCGGCGCCCTCGACAAAGGACTCGAAGCCCATGATGCCGCCGAACACCGTCATCCGGTCGCCGCACAGGACGCGGATGTCGCGGATGCGCGTCACGTCCATCGTCGATTCCTTGATGTAGTCGCACCCTTCGATCGCGGCGAGACGCGCGACGATCGGCGGCGTCAGGTCGACATTGGCGGTCGCCGGATTGTTGTAGACCATGATCGGGATGCCGATCGCGTCCGCGACCGTCTTGTAGTGGTGATAGAGCTCGTCCTCGGTCGGCGAGGAGTAGAAGGGCGGGATGATCATCACGCCGTCGGCGCCGAGGCGCTCGGCCTGCCGGCTGAGGCGCACGACTTCGCGCGTATCCTCCGCGCCGGTGCCGATCAGCACGGGCACGCGGCCGGCCGCCGTCTTGATGACGGTCTCGGCGACCAGCGTCTTCTCGTCGTCCGAGAGCGACAGGAACTCGCCGGTCGAGCCGAGCGGGATCAGCCCGTGAATGCCCTGGGCGATCTGCCATTCGGTGAAATCCGCCAGCGCCTTGGCGTCGACGTCGCCGCGCGCGTCGTAAGGCGTGATCATCACCGTGTAGGTGCCGCGAAAGGTCTTCGCCATCTGTCGTTCCGTTGCGTTGCGAGTGAAAGTCAGCGCCGCGCTCTGCGCGCGTGAAGGTCAGCGTTGGTCGGTCAGCGTCGCGGTCTGCTCGTAGGCGCGGCCGAAGCGGCGCTCGATGCGGCGCTGTACGAAATCCCAGGCGGTGGTCATCGCCAGGTAGTAGATCGCCGCGACCGCGAAGAGCTCGAGCACCTGGAACTGCTCCTGGATCAGCACCTGGGTGCGGCGCAGGAGCTCCTCCATCGAGATCACCGAGGTGACGGAGGTCGTCTTCAGGAGGCCGTTCACGGAGTTGCCGAGCGGCGGCACGATGATGCGCAGCGCCTGCGGCATGATCACGTAGCGCATGATCTGCCGCTCGCGCATGCCGAGCGCCCGCGCCGCGTTCACCTGGCCGCGCGAGACGGCCGTGATGCCGGCGCGCACGATCTCCGAAAGATAGGCCGCCTCGTTGAGCGCGAGCCCGATCAGAGCCGACTGGATGACCGAGAGCTTAACGCCGAGGACCGGCAGGCCCGTGTAGATGACGATGAGCTGCACGAGCAGCGGCGTGCCGCGGAACAGCCAGACATAGAACGCCGCCGGCGCCGCCACGAAGCGGTTCTTCGACAGTCGCATCAGGGCGATGGCGAAGCCGAGGATCAGCCCGGCGACGATCGAGACGACGGTGAGCCACAGCGTCGTGAACGCGCCCGCCAGGATGTAGCCGTTCGTGAGATAGCCGAAGAAGCCGGACCAGTTCCAAGCCGACATGCGCCGTTCTCCTTCAATCCGCCGGAAGGGCGCGCCGCCCTTCCGTCAAGACCTGCGCCGCGCGACCGCGAGCCTCAGCTCGCCGGGCCCTTGATCACCGGCTCACCCGGCGACGGCACGACCCCAAAGGCGTTGAACAGCTTGTCGAAGGACCCGTCGGCCTTCATCTCCTTGATGACCTTCGCGACCTCCTCGGCGACCTGCTTGTTGCGCAGCGCGAGCGCGACCGGCGTCGGATAGAGACCGTGCAGAGCCCGTGCGAAATCGCCGCGATCCTGGTACTCCTTGGCGACGCCGTCGATCGAGACGACGGCCTCGACCTGGCCGGCGCGCAGCGCCTGGTAGGCGGTGGCGAAATTGTCGAAGGTGCGGATCGTCATGCCGGCGAGCCCCTTGGCCTTCAGCTCGGCGTCGAGATCCTTGATCTTGCGCTCCTCGAAGCCGCCGATCTCGACCGCGATGGTCTTGCCCACCAGATCCTCCGGCTTGGTCACCTTGCCGGCGTCCTTCTTGGCCACCGAGACGCTGATCGCCTGGTTTTCATAGGGGATCATGAACATCAGCTTGGCGCGCTCCTCAGTGAAGAAGATGCCCGTGTTGATCATGTCCCAGCGGCCGGCCTGCAGCCCCGGAATCATCGCCGAGAATTCGATGCGGATATATTCCGCCTTCAGGCACAGGCGCTTGGCGATCTCGGCGCCGAGCTCGATGCGCATGCCTTTCAACTCGCCCGCCTGATTGACGAATTGCAGCGGCGGCAGCGTCGGGTTCGTCGACATCACCAGGGTGCCGGGCTTCACGAGCGCGCTGTCGGGAAGGCGCGGCTTGCAGTCCTGTGCGAAGGCCGGGCTTGCGAGCCCGGCAAGAGCGGCGGCGAGCGCGAGCGTGCGTTGGAAGGATGCCATGTCAGTTCCCCATCTTCGAGCCGTTAGCGACCGGGGCGCCCAACACTCCGGCGGGCGACGCCGGCATGCTTCTCCGGGTTTCATCGATCCCGGCATTTCTCTGGTATACCAATTAAATGCATAACTGCCGGTCAGCGGCAAGCCTGAATTCTCGGCAGGCCGGCGCGGGAAGAGGGCTATGGATCAGAGGCTGTCGAGGATGCGCTTGCGGACACGGCGGATATGCTCGGCCATCGCGTCGCGCGCCTTGTCGGGACGACCGGATCCCACAGCTTCGAGGATGCGGCGATGGTCCTCGACGCCCGGCTTGTAGCGGGCCGGGATCGTCTGCTGCTCGAAGATCTTGGTGTAGCGGCGCATGTCGCGGATGATCTTCGCGAGGAAGGGATTGCCGCTGTTTTCCGCGATGGTCTCGTGCAGATGGTCGTCCAGCGACCAGTGCATTTCGGCCGGCGGCTGCTCTATCGCCTCCAGGGCCGCGAGCTCGGTCTCGAGCGCCTGATAGGCCGCATGCGAGAACCGCTTGGCCGCCAGGCCCGCCGCCATCGGCTCGATGACGGCGCGCACGTCGAGGCTGTGGAGGTAATCCTCCAGCGAGATGACGCGGACCGCCAGCAGGCGCTGCGTGAGGCGCACCAGCAACCCCTCACCCTCCAGCCGCCCCAGCGCGTCGCGCATCGGCGTGCGCGAGATGCCCATCAGCTCGGCCAGCTTGCGTTCCTGAATGACGGAGCCGCCCGGAAGCTGGCAGGTCAGGATCTTGTCGAGAACCGTGCGATAGGCCGCGTCGGCGAGCTTGTCGGTCTTGCTGTCCACGGTCGTCTCTTCGGTCATGGGCGGAGATCGCGCTATCGACGATCATGAAGGCTGCGAATTGACACGGCGGGCCGCCCGGGATCAACGTCCAGCGTCACGTCAGAGCGGCGAATTGCTCGACGAGGCGAGTCTGCCCGCACACGATCAGCAGGTCGCCGGCCTCGATCATCGTCTCGGGCCGGGCATAGGCGAAGTCGAGGCGCGGCCGCTTCACGCCGATGACCGTGATGCCGAAATGCACGCGCAACTGCGAATCGGCGAGCGTGCGGCCGACCGCCTGCTGCGGCGCGCGCATCTTGACGATGGCGAAGCCGTCGTCGAACTCGATGAAATCGATCATCCGGCTGGTGACGAGATGCGCGACGCGCTCGCCCATCGCGGCTTCCGGAAAGATCACGTGATGCGCGCCGATGCGCTCCAGGATGCGCCCGTGATTGTCGGTGACCGCCTTGGCCCAGATATCCGGCACGCCGATCTCGGCCAGCGCCAGCACGGTGAGCGCGCTCGCCTCGATATCGGTGCCGATCGCCACCACGGCGCGCGGGAACTCGTGCACGCCGAGGCTCCGGAGCGTGTCGACATCCGTGCTGTTGGCCTGCACGACATGGGTCAGCCGGTCCGACCATTGCTGAACGAGCCCGAGATCCACATCCATGGCCAGGACATTGTGCCCGAGCCGGATCAGCGCGTCCGCCACGGAGCTGCCGAAGCGGCCGAGGCCGATGACGACGACGCTGTTGGAGAGGTCGCTGCGCGGACGCTGAGCCATCACGGATGTCCTTCACGGCTTGGCGCGCTTTGGAGCGCATCGCTATCGATCGGCGCCGACAAGCCGCGCCATGGCAAATGACAGGGTCTTGCGTCCGATGTGATCGGACCCGATTTGCCCCTAACCGACAATGGGCCGCTCCTCGGGATAGCGGAAGGCGGTGCCGCGCTCCTTGAGCGCGAGGACGCTCGCCACCGTGATGGTACCGACACGGCCGAGGAACATCAGGCAGGACAGGAGAGCCAGCGCCGAAGGCGGCAGATGCGGCGTGATCCCGGTCGACAGGCCCGTCGTCGCGAAGGCCGAAATGACCTCGAACAACACCGTCTCGAAGGCGAAATCGGTCAGGCTGAGCATGATCAGCACGCCGATCGCGACAACCGCCACCGCCAGCAGGACCACCGAAAGAGCCTGCCGCTGCGCCTGCTGGCTGATGCGGCGCCGGAATGCGGTGGTGTCGGCCTCGCCGCGGATCTCCGCCCAGACCACGAAGCCGAGGATGAAGAAGGTGGTGATCTTGATGCCGCCGGCCGTGCCGGCGCTGCCGCCGCCGATCAGCATCAGCACGTCGCTGACCATGAGCGTGGTCGGCTCCATCTTGCCGATATCGACGGCGTTGAAGCCGGCGCTCCGCGTCATGACAGAGTGGAACGCGGCGTTGAGCAGCCTTTCGGGCCAGGCGAGCGCGCCGATCGTCGCCAAATTGTCCCATTCGTAAAGGGCGACCGCCACGAACCCGACGAGCAGCAGCATCGCGGAGCCGAGCAGCGTGATCTTGCTGTGGATGGACCAGCGCGAGGGTCGGCGCGCCCCATAGGCAAGCTCGTGGATCACCGGGAAGCCGAGGCTGCCGATCACGACGGTCAGCATGATCGGCATCAGCACGAAGGGGTCGCGCGCGAAGCCCACGAGGTTGTCCGAATAGGTCGAGAAACCCGCATGGTTGAAGGCGAAAACGGCGTGGCAGAGGCCATGCCAGAGAGCCTCGCCCCAGCCCTGATCGTAGGCGTAGTGAAACCGCAACGCGAGGATCGCCATGGTTGCGAGCTCCATGACGGCCGTTACGGTCACGATCAGGCGCAGGACGGTCGTAATGTCGCCGAGCCGCAGGCTGCGCGTTTCGGCCTGCGCGACGAGCCGCGTCGGCAGGCCCAGGCGGCGGCTCACCAGCAGGCCGAGCAGCGTCGCGCCGGTCATGATCCCGAGGCCGCCGATCTGGGCGAGCGCCAGGATCGCCGCCTGCCCGAACGGCGACCAGTAGGTCGCGGTATCGATGGCCGCGAGGCCCGTCACGCAGACCGCCGAGGTCGCGGTGAAAAGAGCGAGGATGAACGGCGCATGGCCGGGCTCGGCGCGCGCCGCCGGCAGCATGAGCACGAAGGTCCCGATCGAGATCACCGCCAGGAAGGCGAGCGGAATGATCCGGGCCGGGTGATTGAACTTGCTTCTGCGCACGGCGGTCTTCGCTCGTCCCGGCCTCGGTGGCGGTTCGGCGCGATCTTAACGCACGGTTGCATTTAATCCATCGTCAAGACGGAGCGCACACCGGCCATTCCCGCGCCTCGCCCATGCCCGTTTTGCGGTTGATCGCGCCTGACGCGGCCCCGATGATGCTCACCTGGGAGCGGATCGGCATGACGGCCAACCATCGGACCGATTTCAACACGCCTTCGGGCTGGAACCGGATGCTGCCGGCCCGGCCTCCGGCGCCGAAGCTGTCGGGCACGCATCGGGCCAAATACGCGATCGTCGGCGCCGGCTACACCGGCACCGCCGCGGCCCGCCGCCTGGTGGAGCTCGATCCGGCGGCCGACATCGTGCTGATCGACGCCGGCGTTGCGGGCGAAGGATCGTCGGGGCGCAACTCCGGCTTCACGCGCCCCTTCGAGTTCCCGATCGAGATCTCCGAGGGCAATGCCGAGCAGGTCGCCAGGGTCACGCCCTACAACGAGGAGGGATTTTCCTACCTCAAGCAGGCCATAGACACGTTCGGCATCGATTGCGGCCTGACGCGCGCCGGCGTCATACGCGGCGCCGCGACGGTTGAGGGCGAGAAACGGATCATCGGCTCGCAGCGCTTTCTCGACGCGATGAAGATCAAGAACGTCATGCTGTCGCGCCGGGAAATGGAGGAGCGTACCGGCACGGCCTATTACCGGCAGGGCCTCTATCTGGAGGATTCCTATTTCGTGCAGCCGGCGGCGCTGATCCGCGGCCTGGTCGACAACCTCCCCTCCGCCGTGGCGCTGTTCGAGCAGAGCCCCGTTGCCCGCATGCGCAAGGACGGCCATTGGACCTTGGAGAGCGAGAACGGCAGGGTCGTCGCCGAGACGGTGGTGCTGGCGGTCAACGGCTTCGCGGGCCGGCTCGGCTATCTGAAGGATCGCATCGTCGCGATGTACACCTATGCGGCGATCTCAGAGCCCGTTCCGGTCGATATGATCGGCGGCCTCGGCTCCATGCCGACCTGGGGAATCCTGCCGGCGCACAAGATGGGGACGACGTGCCGCCGCGTCGGCGCCGACCGCGTCATGGTCCGCAGCCTCGCCTCCTACGAGAGCGAGATGCCGACCCGCAAGGTGGAGGACGGACTGCGCAAGATCCGCGATGCGCGCTGGCCCCATCTTTCGCATCTGAAGTTCGAGTTCGTCTGGGGCGGCGCGACCGGCTTCACGATGAATGGCGCCCCCTGGGCCGGCCGGCTCGAGGACGGCCTCTACGCGGCCGGCGGCTGCAACGGCGCCGGCATCAGCAAGGGCACGCTGCTGGGCAAGCGCCTCGCCGAGCTCATCACCCATGCGGGCGACCACGATGCGTTCATCCGCGATGTCGGAGAGGCCAGCCGAATGATCCCGGAGCCGTTCCGGCGGATCGGCTACGAATATCTGTCCCGCAAGGCCATCAAGGAAGCCTCGTTGGAGGCTTAGCCCTGGCGGCCGGGATTCGGCGTGGCGGCGCGGCCGAGGCGCTTCACCAGCTCGGAAACGCAGAGCAGCGTCAGCGAGATCACGACGAGGATGCTGGAGACGGCCGCCAGCGTCGGATCGAGCTCCAGACGGACGCTCTCCCACATCTTCACCGGCAGCGTCACGGCCGACGTCCCGCTGAGGAACAGCGCGACCGTCACGTCGTCGAAGGAGGCGAGGAAGGCGAACAGCGACGCCGCGACGATGCTCGGGCGGATCAGCACGAAGGTCGTCTTCATGAAGGCGCGGACCGGGCCGGCGCCGAGGCTGCGGGCCGCGAGCTCGGGCCGCTGGTCGGCGCTTTTCAGCCCGCCGATCAGGATCAGCAGGACGATCGGCAGCCCGACCACCAGATGGGCGATGACCAGCCCCGCCTTCGTCCCGACGAGACCGATCGCCGACATCTGGAAATAGAGCGCGACCGCGATGATCAGCGTCGGGATCATCGCGGGCGAGAGCATCAGCGCTAGCGAGAGCTGCGCGAAGCGGGACCGCGAGCGGGTGATGCCGATCGCCGCCGCAAGGCCGATCACCGTTACCGCGATGGAGGCGCAGATCGCCACCTGGAAGCTCGTCAGCGTCGGCCCGGTCCAGTCCTGCCGCGAGAAATAGGTCTGATACCAGCGCAGCGACCAGTCCGAGGGCGGGAATTGCAGGAACGAGGAGGCGCTGAAGCTGAGCGGCAGCAGGATGAAGATCGGCATGAGCAGGAAGAGCAGCGCAAGGACGACGAACCCGTTCAGCAGCAGCCCCGGGGCGATCGCGGAAAGCCCCGCGCCCGCGCCGCCGCGCACCTCCTCGCCCCGACCTGCTCGCCGCCGGCGCGCCGCTCCCACCGCCGCCAGAAGCAGCGCGATGAGTCGCGAGGGCTTGCGCACCCGCTCGTCATTGGCCTCGATCAGCCCGAGGCTGCGGGCCGAGAGCAGCACCACCGCGAGCGTCGCGACGAGGAGGATGACCGCCATGACCGAGGCCTTGTCCCAGTTGAACAACTGGTTCACCTGCTCCTCGATCAGCATCACATAGGTCACTTCCTTCAGCCCGCCGAGGATAGCGGGCGTCACGAAGTAGCCGATGCCATGCAGGAAGACGATCAGGCTGCCCGAAAGAAGGCCCGGCAGGGTCATCGGGAGGAAGATGAGCAGGAACGCAAGGAAGGGCGGCGCGCCGAGGCTCTGTGCCGCCGAGACGAGCTTGCCGTCGAAGCGGCGCATCACCGCGAACAGCGGGAAGAAGACGAACGGGATGAGAAGATGCACAAGGCCCAGCGAAACCGCGAAGCGGCCGTAGAGTAGCTGCAAAGGTGCGGCCGTGAGCCCCGTCTGGAGCAGCGCGTCGTTCACGATCCCCTGCCGGCCGAGCAGCACGATCCAGGCATAGGCGCGCACCAGGACGCTCGTCCAGAGCGGCATGAGCATCAGCAGCAGCGCGAGCTTCTGCAGCCGCTCCGGCATCCTGAGGATCGCATAGGCGAGCGGATAGGCGACCACCGCGCAGATCAGCGTCACCTCGAGCGCCAGCACGAAGGTGTCCGCGAACACGCGCCACAGCCCCGCATCCGCGAAGACCTCGGCATAGTGGCCGAGCGTCCAGGCCTCGCTGCCGAAGCTCTTCAGCAGCAGCCCGACCACCGGGATCACATAGGTGAAGCCGAGCAGCGCCAGCGCCGGCAGGAAAAGGACGCCCGGCCCGGCGATGCGCATGCGGAACGGGATCGCAGCCCGGCTCATCGTCTCTCCTGCCCCAGTTTCCGCGCCGGCGCCCGGGGAAGGCGGCCGGCCCCGATCCTGCCCGGCTGCCCGCCTATTCGCGGATCCAGCGGTTCCACATCTCGATATTGCGCTCGATGACGGATTTTCCGCCCGTCTTCTCAGCCCAGGCGGCCGCGTTCATGAACACGACCTTGGAGAGGTTCTCGGGCGCGACCGGATTGTCCTTGCGGAACTTCTC
>JBDHTH010000076.1:0-9008 GCA_039808545.1 Phreatobacteraceae bacterium
CCGAATTTCGCCGTATCGGCCGCGATGATGATGTCGCACATCATGGCGAGCTCGCAGCCGCCGCCGAGCGCGAAGCCTGCCACGGCCGCGATCAGCGGCTTGCGGGTCCGCCCGACCCGGTCCCAGGGCGTGATGAAATCGCCGAGATAGGCGTCGACATAGTTGAGGGAGGCCATCTCCTTGATGTCGGCGCCGGCCGCAAAGGCGCGCTCGGAGCCCGTGATGAGGATGGCGCCGATGCCGGCATCGGCCTCGAAACCGTCGAGCGCGGTGCCGATCTCGCGGATCACCGTGGAATTCAGCGCATTCAGCGCCTTCGGGCGGTTGATGGTGATCAGGCCGACCTTGTCCCGCGTCTCGACCAGGATCGTCTCGTAGTCGCTCATGGCGTCCTCCAGCGTTTGATGTCGCCTAGCCGAGCCGGGCGGCGCTGTCTATCGGCCAGGCGACAGGGTGCTCAGCGCTGGCAGCGATCGCAATAGAAGGTGGAGCGGCCGGCCTGGACGCGCCGGCCGATATGGCCGCCGCACCCTTCCCTCGGGCAAGGCTCTCCCTCGCGGTCATAGACGCGGAAACGGTGCTGGAACATGCCGAGCGAGCCATCCGCCAGGACATGGTCGGAGATCGAGGAGCCGCCGGCCGCGATCGCCTCGCCGAGCACCTCCTCGATCGCCTGCTCGAGCCGCTCGGCGCCGGCGGTCGGCCGGCCGGTCCCGGTCGCGAGCGTGCCGGCCAGGCGCTCCGGCGCCAGCCGCGCCCGGTGGAGCGCCTCGCACACATAGATATTGCCGAGACCGGCGACGATCTTCTGGTCGAGCAGCGCCGATTTCAGCGGCGCCGCCTTGCCGGCGAGCGAACGGGCCAACGAGGCCGCGTCGAAGAGCGGATCGAGCGGCTCGGGGCCGAGACCCGGAAGGATGTCGTTGGCGCCGGCCGGGGCGAGATCCATGAAGCCGAAGCGGCGCGGGTCGTTGTAGACGACGCTGGCGCCGCCCGCAAAGCGGAAGACGACATGATCATGCGCCGCCGCCTTGGACCGGGCGTGATAATAGTCACCCGGCACCGCCGCGCCCTCCCCGTCCTCGACCCGGAACGAGCCCGACATGCCGAGATGCATGATCAGCGTCTCGGCCGAATCGAGCCGCGCGAGGAGGTATTTGGCGCGGCGGTCGAGGCTCGCGACCCGCCGCCCCTCCAGGCGCTCGCGGAAGCGCTCGGGCAGGGGAAAGCGCAGATCGGCGCGGCGCAGCTCGACCTGGCGGATGAGGCCGTTCACCATGACGGGCGCCAGCCCGCGGCGCACCGTTTCGACTTCGGGTAGCTCCGGCATGCGCCCTCGCCATTGATCTTGTCGGCCCGCGATGCTGGACCGGAACGCGGCCATCGGGTAGCGGAAATGGGAACGCGGCGAAAGCGCCGCGATGGAGTGCGCCATGGAACGGGTCTCGGAGACGGGCGAGGCGGCCGATTTCGGCTTCCGCAAGGTCGGGCTCGGCGAGAAGCAGCGGCTGGTCGACGACGTCTTCCACTCGGTGGCGCGGCGCTACGACCTGATGAACGACCTGATGTCGCTCGGCCTGCACCGGGCCTGGAAGTCGCAGATGGTGACGCGGCTCGCGGCGCCGAAGGGCAACCGCCCCTTCAAGCTGCTCGACGTGGCGGGCGGCACCGGCGACATCGCGTTCCGCGTGCTCGACGATGCGGGCGAGGCGACCTCCGCGACCATCCTCGACATCAACCGGGAAATGCTCGGCGTCGGCGCCGAGCGCGCCGCCGCGCGCCATGACGCGGAGCGGCTCGCCTTCGTGCAGGCCAATGCCGAGGACCTGCCGTTTCCGGACCGCTCCTTCGACGGCTACACGATCGCGTTCGGCATCCGCAACGTGCCGCGCATCGAGAAGGCGCTCGCCGAGGCGTACCGGGTGCTGAAGCCGGGCGGGCGGATATTGGTGCTCGAATTCAGCCATGTCGACGTACCGGGCCTCGACAGGATCTACGAGACCTATTCGTTCCGCGTCATCCCGGAGCTCGGGCGCATGGTGGCGGGCGACCGGGAGTCCTATCAGTACCTGGTGGAATCGATCCGCCGCTTCCCGAAGCCCGCGATGTTCGCCGAGATGATGCGCGAGGCCGGCTTCGAGCGCGTCTCCTTCGAGCGGATGACCGGCGGCATCGTCGCGCTGCATGGCGGATGGCGCTTTTGATCCGAGAACTCTATCACGCGATCCGCCTCGGCCATGTCGGCTATGTGCTGGCGCGCGAGGGCGTGTTCGCGCGCATCGATCCGGCGCTGGCGCCGCCCTCCGCGCAGGCGGGCCTCAAGCTCGCCCGCCTGCTCGCGCGGCGCGATGCGGGCGATGCCTCGGAGCGGCTGAAGCGCGCCTTCGAGCGGCTCGGGCCGAGCCATGTGAAATTCGGCCAGTTCCTGGCGACACGCGCCGACGTCGTCGGGCAGAAGCTCGCGGACGACCTCGCAGGGCTGCAGGACAAGATGCCGGCCTTCCCGACCGAGGTCGCCAAGAAGGTGATCGAGGCCGATCTCGGACGGCCGGTCGAGGCTCTGTTCGAGAGCTTCGGCGAGCCGGTCGCCGCCGCCTCGATCGCGCAGGTGCATCGCGCCACGGTGCGCGATCCGGACGGCACGTCGCGCGAGGTCGCCGTGAAGGTGCTGCGGCCCGGCGTCGCGCGCGCCTTCGCGCGTGATCTCTCCAGCATGGCTGCCATGGCGGCGCTCGCCGAGCGGCGCATCTCGGAGATGCAGCGGCTGAAGCCGGTCGAGGTGGTCGACACGCTCGCGCGCACGGTGGCGATCGAGATGGATTTTCGCCTGGAGGCGGCGGCCCTCTCGGAAATGGCCGAGAACACCGCCAAGGACCCCGGCTTCCGCGTGCCGACCGTCGACTGGGACCGCACCGGCAAGTCGGTGCTGACGCTCGAATGGATCGACGCCACGCCCCTCTCCGACATGGCGGCGCTGGAGAAAAGCGGCCACGACCTGCCGGCGCTCGGCCGCACCGTGATCCAGTCTTTCCTGCGCCACGCGCTGCGCGACGGCTTCTTCCATGCCGACATGCATCCCGGCAACCTGATGGTCGATGCCGAGGGGCGGCTGGTGGCGCTCGATTTCGGCATCATGGGCCGGATCGCGCCGCGCGACCGGCGGGTGCTGGCCGAGATCCTCTACGGCTTCATCACGCGCGACTACCGGCGCGTGGCGGAGGCGCATTTCGTCGCCGGCTACGTGCCGAGGACGCATTCGGTGGAGGCCTTCGCGCAGGCGCTCAGGGCGATCGGCGAGCCGATCCACTCGCGCACCGCCGACCAGATCTCGATGGCGAAGCTCCTGACGCTGCTGTTCGAGGTGACGGGCCTCTTCGACATGAAGACGCGCCCAGAGCTGCTGCTGTTGCAGAAGACCATGGTGGTGGTGGAGGGCGTCGCCCGCAAATTCGACCCCAAGCTCAATATCTGGGTGACGGCCGAGCCGGTCGTGAAGGAATGGATCGAGCGCAATCTCGGGCCGGTCGGGCGGATCGAGGACGCGTCGCAGACGCTTCTCTCGATCGCCGACGCGGCGCGCGACCTGCCCGCGCTGATGACGCGCGGCTCGGCCGTGCTCGGCCAGCTCGACCGGGCGACGCGCGACGGGCTGACGCTCTCGCCCGAGACCGTGGCGGCGATCGGCAAGGCCGAGGCGCGCGGGAACCGGGCCGGCAATATCGCGTTGTGGATCATCGCGGCGTCTCTTGCCCTGATCGTCTTCCGTCTGTTCATCTGGTGAGGGAGGTCTCATGCTCGCTGGCAAGCGGATCCTGCTGATCATCGGCGGCGGCATCGCGGCCTACAAGTCGCTGGAGCTGATCCGCCTCCTCGCCAAGGCGGGGGCGCGCACGCGCGCCATCCTCACGAAAAGCGCGGCCGAGTTCGTGACGCCGCTTTCGGTCGGCAGCCTGACGGGCGACAAGGTCTATCAGGAGCTGTTCTCGCTCACCGACGAAGCCGAGATGGGGCATATCGAATTGTCGCGCGATGCCGACCTGCTGGTCGTGGCGCCCGCCACCGCCGACCTTCTCGCCAAGATGGCGCATGGCAACGCCAACGACCTCGCCTCCACGGCGCTGCTCGCCACCGACAAGCCGGTGCTGGCGGCGCCCGCCATGAATGTCCGCATGTGGCTGCACGCCGCAACGCAGCGCAACGTGGCGCAGCTCGAGGCCGACGGCGTCGGCTTCGTCGGCCCCGACGAGGGCGACATGGCCTGCGGCGAATACGGCCCCGGCCGCATGGCCGAGCCGGCCGCGATCCTCGACGCGATGAACGCGCATTTCGCCCTGCGGACCGGGCCGAAGCCGCTCGCCGGGCGGCATGTCGTCGTCACCTCCGGGCCGACGCAGGAAGCGATCGACCCGGTGCGCTACATCGCCAACCGCTCGAGCGGCAAGCAGGGCCACGCGATCGCGGCGGCGGCGGCGGCGGCCGGCGCCAGGGTGACGCTGGTCAGCGGCCCGGTGCGCCTTCCCGATCCCCCCGGCGCCAAGACCCACCATGTGGAAAGCGCGCGCGAGATGCTGGCGGCGGTGGAGGCGGCGCTGCCGGCCGATGTCGGCATCTTCGTGGCGGCGGTCGCGGATTGGCGGGTCGCGAGCGCGGCCGGCCAGAAGCTGAAGAAAGGCGCGTCGGGAACGCCGGAATTGGCGCTTGTCGAGAACCCCGATATCCTGGCGACGATCGCCAAGGGTGACCGGCGCCCCGCGCTCGTCATCGGCTTCGCGGCCGAGACCGAGAAGGTGCTGGAGCACGCCAAGGCCAAGCGCATCCGCAAGGGCTGCGACTGGATCGTCGCCAACGACGTCTCGGCCGAGGGCGGCGCCATGGGCGGGGACAGCAACATGGTCAACCTGATCACGGCCGACGGCGTCGAGGCTTGGGATCGCATGGACAAGAGCGCGGTCGCGGGCAAGCTCGTGGCGCGCATCGCCGACACGCTCGCGGCCGCGCCGCCCAAGGCGCGACCGAGAACCAGGACTAAGACGGCCAAACCCTCTCGGAACGAAGGATCGAAGCCATGAACCGCCCCGAGGTCCATATCGTCCGGCTCGAGCACGGCCGGGATCTGCCTCTGCCGACCTACGCGACCGCCGGCGCCGCCGGCTTCGACCTGAGGGCCGCCATTCCGGGCCCGATCAAGCTGTCGCCCGGCGCCCGCGCGGCGGTGCCGACCGGCGTCGCGATGGCGATCCCGGAAGGCTACGAGGGCCAGGTGCGGCCGCGCTCCGGCTTCGCGCTGCGCGACGGCATCACGGTGCTGAATGCGCCCGGAACGGTCGATTCCGATTATCGCGGCGAGATCCGCGTCATCCTCGCCAATCTCGGCGACGCCGAGGTGACGATCCATCCGGGCGACCGGATCGCGCAGCTCGTCGTCGCGCCGGTCAGCCAGGCGACGATCGTGGAGAGCACCATTTTGCCCGAGACGGCGCGCGCCGCCGGCGGCTTCGGGTCGACGGGTGTCGCCTGACGGGACGGCCGCGAGCGGGCTGATCCCGCCCCGCGCCCGCCGCGCCGCGAGCGCGATGATCGACATCGCGCTCAACGCGCGCGGCGCCGCCGTGCCCGGCAAGGCGATCGCGGCGCGGCTCGGCCTGCCGGCGCGGCATCTGGAGCCGATCCTGCAAGCGCTCGCGCGGGCCGGATTGCTGGCCAGCTCGCGCGGCATCGGCGGCGGCTACGAGCTGGCGCGCGAGCGGCGGCGGATCACGCTGGCCGACATCGTGGCGGCGGTCGACACGGCCGATCCGGCGCCGTCCAACGCCGCGATCGATCTCGCGCTCGCCGCCGCCGAGGCGGCGCTGCATGACACGCTGCGGCGCATCACCCTGGAGCGGCTGCTCAAGGACATCCCGCCGGAGGCGCGGCGCGACGGCGACTATCACATCTGACAAGCGGCGGTGATCGCTCCGGGAAAGGCAACGCCGGGCAGCACTTCAACGCCAAAAGCACATATGAATTATGTTATTTCATTTAAAAATCGACATCTCGATGTGATTTCGCTAGCCTGCGCGCCAGCTCAAGCCATCCATGCGCGGAGACAACCGATGAACGACCACACCCAAGGCCAGATCGCCCGCGGGCGCGGCAAGGTCTACGATTCCATCACCGAGACGATCGGCGACACGCCGCTGGTCCGCCTCAACCGCCTGCCGGCCGAGCGCGGCGTCGGCGCCAAGATCCTCGCCAAGCTCGAATTCTTCAATCCGATCGCCAGCGTGAAGGACCGCATCGGCGTCGCGATGATCGAGGGGCTGGAGCGCGACGGCCGCATCGGGCCGAACACCACGCTGGTCGAGCCGACCTCCGGCAATACCGGCATCGCGCTCGCCTTCGCGGCCGCCGCCAAGGGCTACAAGCTCGTTCTGGTGATGCCGGAATCGATGTCGATCGAGCGCCGCAAGATGCTGGCGCTGCTCGGTGCCGAGCTGGTGCTGACGCCGGCGGCTGGCGGCATGAAGGGCGCGATCGCCAAGGCCGAGGAGCTCGTCGCCGAGATCGGCGACGCGATCATCCCGCAGCAGTTCAAGAACCCGGCGAACCCGGCCATCCACCGCGTGACGACCGCCGAGGAGATCTGGCGCGACACGGGCGGCCAGGTCGACGTCGTCGTCTCGGGCGTCGGCACGGGCGGCACGATCACGGGCGTCGGCCAGGTGCTGAAGGCGCGCAAGCCGGGTGTGAAGATGGTCGCGGTCGAGCCGGAGGATTCCCCGGTTCTCTCGGGCGGCGCGCCCGGCCCGCACAAGATCCAGGGCATCGGCGCCGGCTTCGTGCCGGACGTGCTCGATCGCGGCGTGATCGACGAGGTCGTCACGGTCGGCAACCAGACGGCCTTCGAGACGGCGCGCGCGGTGGCGAGGCTCGAGGGCATCCCGGTCGGCATCTCGTCGGGCGCCGCGGTGGCGGCGGCGCTGGAGATCGGCGCCCGGCCCGAGTTCAAGGACAAGACGATCGTCGTGATCATCCCGTCCTTCGCGGAGCGCTATTTGTCGACGGCGCTGTTCGACGGATTGTAAGAGGCGAGCGGGGCGCGGCCGATAATCGCTGCGTCCCATCACCCCTCTCTGGCCTGCCGGCCATCTCCCCCGCAAGGGGGGAGAGCGATGGCGGGGTCGGTTTCGCCAATCGGCCATGCCGGACTTGGCACAAAGCATGGTGAGCATCCCCTCTCCCCTTGCGGGAGAGGGACAAGGTGAGGGGTGATGGGCCTCGCAGGCCCCGAAGCGCCTACACCAGCCCCGCTTTCGCAGCCTCCCAGCCGAGCATGGCGCGCTTGCGCGTCAGGCCCCAGTGATAGCCGCAGAGCGCGCCGGTCGAGCCCATCACGCGGTGGCAGGGCACGACGAAGGAGATCGGGTTGCGGCCGACCGCCGTGCCGACCGCGCGCGCCGCCGTCGGCTTGCCGAGATGGTTCGCGATATCGCCATAGGTCGTGCCCCGCCCCATCGGGATGCGCAGCAAGGTTTCCCAGACGCGGATCTCGAAATCGGTGCCGATCAGCACGACGCGCAGCGGCGTATCGGGCGTCCAGGCGCTGGAATCGAAGATGCGCCGCGCGAGCGGTTCCGTCCCCGCCATGTCCTCAAGGAAGGCAGCGGCCGGCCAGCGCCCCGTCATGTCGGCGAGCGCCGCCGCCTCCTCGCCCGGATCCGCGAAGGCGAGGCCCGCGAGGCCCCGCTCGGTCGCCATGACGAGCGCCTTGCCGAAGGGCGAGGCATGAAAGCCCCAGCGGATCGTCACGCCGGCGCCGCGGGCGCGATATTCGCCCGGCGACATCGCCTCATGGGTCACGAACAGGTCGTGCAGCCGGCCCGGCCCTGAGAGGCCGAGCGCATAGGTCGCATCGAGCACGCTGGCGCGATCGGCGAGCAGCACCTTGGCGTGATCGAGCGTCACGGCCTGGAGGAACGCCTTCGGCGTCAGCCCCGCCCAGCGGCGGAAGATGTCGTGCAGATGCGCGGCCGAGACGCCCGCCTCGGCCGCGATCGCGTCGAGCGAGGGCTGCCGCCGCCAGTTCTCGGTGATGAAGCGCACGGCGCGGCGCACGCGCTCGTAATCGGCATGCGCGGCCTCCACGGCCGGCGCCATCACGGCCTGTCTCGCGTTCATCGCCTCGTCCTTCGTTGCCATGCCGGGGGACATAGGCGCCGCGATCCGCCCCGACCACCCGATTCCTCGGATGGCGGCTCAGAAGGCCCAGCCCTTGATCGCCAGCGCGATGGCCCACATGGCGAGACCGAAGATCGTGTGGCCGACGATGTTCAGCATCCGGATCCGGTTGGCGTTCGGCCGCTTGGAGGCCGCGATGCCGGCGCCCATGCCGGGCGCCAGGATGAACCAGCCGCAGCCGACCGTGACCCAGCCGACGATCAGCGGCCAGAAAGCGGTCGGCGCGAGCTTCCAGGCCGGGCCGGCGAGCAAGAGCGTCGCCATCGCGAAGCTCCAGCCGACCGCGTAATGGAAGGCCCAGCCGATCGCCTTCTCGCCCGCGACCGGCGCCGCCTTGCCGATATCCTCATGCACGAAGCGCCCGGCCGGCAGACCCGCGACCCAGCGGCCGACGAAGCCCCAATTGGCCATGGGCAGGCCGAAGGTCTTGTTGAGCAGCAGCGCCCAGAGATCGAGCGCCAAAGTCGCGCCCGCCCCGATGATGAACGACCGCACCAGAAAATCCGTCATGACGCCCTGCCCCCGCATTCCCGTCGTTGCGCGCCGCGCAAAGCATGCCGACGCCGTCGCGGATTGATAGCGCCATGGCTGGCCTCTAGTCTCGCGCAAAATCGGAGGGTCGGGGTGGATCGGTTCGACTATATCGTCATCGGCGCGGGCACCGCCGGCTGCGTGCTCGCCAACCGCCTCTCGGCCGACCGCCGCAACCGCGTGCTGGTGCTGGAGGCGGGCGGCATGGACGACTGGATCTGGTTCAAGATCCCGGTCGGCTACCTCTTCGCGATCAA
>JBDHTH010000077.1:0-8980 GCA_039808545.1 Phreatobacteraceae bacterium
GATCCTGATGACCTCGCTCGCCTTCACGCTCGGCGTGGTGCCGCTCGCGATCGCGGCGCGCGCCAGCGCCGCGAGCCAGAACGCCATCGGCACCGGCGTGCTCGGCGGCATGATCTCGGCGACGATCCTGGCGATCTTCTTCGTGCCGGTGTTCTTCGTGTTCGTCATGCGCCTGTTCCAGCGCAAGCGGACCGAGGACGCTGCGCCCGAGGGCACGCCTTCGGAAGCGCCGACGTCTTGAGGCTCAAGTCGAGGCCGTTCGCGCAGGATCCCGCGCGAGCGGCGGACGGTCAGTCGTATTCGATCAGCGTGTCGAGCACCTTGTCGATCAGCTCGCGGCTCTTCACGTCGACCGCGACGAGCGCGTTCGGCTCGGTGCGGTTGCGCAGCAGCGGCGCGGCGCTGCCCGAGGGATGGCGCAGGTCGCAGACCGTCATGCCGCGCGTATAGGCGCCCGCCGTCTCGATCCGCGCCGAGGTGTGCAGATAGGTGATGAGGTCCGGGTAGACATAGGGGATGACCGCGCATACGTCGTGCATGGTCGCGACCTTCAGCCCGTAGGCGGCGCGCGTGCGGCCGAGATAGAACTCCATCAGGTCGGCGATCACCGCGGCGGCGCGCTTGCGGCTCGCCCTCAGGCGCGCGATGTCGGCCTCGTCGAAGCCCGTGACGCGCGTGATGTTGAGCCCGACCATGCGCAGCGGCACGCCGCTCTCGAACACCGTCCAGGCCGCCTCCACGTCGCACGCGATGTTGAACTCGGCGGCGGGCGTGAAATTGCCCGTGGTGGTGGAGCCGCCCATCACGGTGATCTCGCGCAGCCAGCGCTTCAGCCGCGGCTCGCGCTTCAGTGCCATCGCGATGTTGGTCTCCGGGCCGATCGTCGCGAGAATGAGCTCTTCCTTGTGCTTTTCCGCCATCGCGATGATGAAATCGACCGCGTGCTGGTCGATCGGCTTGCGCGCCGGTTCCGGCACCTCGGCGCCGTCGAGGCCGGACTTGCCGTGGCCGGCCGCGACCTCGAGCTGGACCTGGGCGAGCGGCTCGGCGCAGCCCTTGGCGAGCGGCACGTCGTCGAGCTTGCCGAGCTCCAGCGAGATCAGCCCGTTGCGGGTGGTGTTCTCCAGCGTGTTGTTGCCGTGCACCGTGGTGACGCCGACGAGATCGAGATGCTTGGCCGCGAACAGGATCGCGACGAGGTCGTCGTGACCGGGGTCGCAATCGATCAGGATCTTCGGCTTGCTCATGGGGATGTCCTTCGCTGATTGCGCTCAATAGGTGAGAAGCGTGTCGACGATGTCGCGGATCAGGGCCGGGCGGTCGACCGCCACCGCCATCTCGACATTTGCCGGGGCCTTCGGCGTGACGCTCGAAAGCCGGGTGCCGGGCGGGATCGGCCGGCGGTCGACGATCGTCATGCCGCGCGCCAGCCCCTCGGCCAATTCGACCGCGAGCGGCACCGGCTCGTATCGGATCAGCCCCGGCCGGATGAAGGGCGCGAGCGTGCAGCTATCATGCATCGGCGCGCCGTCGATCCCGTTCACGGCGAGCTGGCGCTCACGGTACCAGGCCGCGATCTCGGCCATCATTCGCGCGACCCGGCCGCCGGTCCTGAGCCGGGCGATGTCGTCCAGCGTCATCAGCACGGTGCGGGTCGTCTCGTAGCCGATCCAGCGGATCGGCACGCCGCTCGAGAAGACGATATGGGCCGCCTCGGGGTCCGACAGCACATTGACGCAGGCCATCGGCTTCAGGCTGCCGACGCCGGCCGTGCCGCCCATGATCGAGATGCCGGCGAGCCATCCGGCGAGCCGCGGCTCGCGCCTGAGCGCCAGCGCGACATTGGTCTGCGCGCCGATCGCGACGAGCTGCAGCGCGCCGCGATGCGCCTGCGCCGTCTCGATGATGAAATCCACCGCATGCGCGCCAACCGGCGCCCGGTCGGGCTCCGGCAGGTCGACGCCGTCGAGGCCGGTCTTGCCATGCGCGTCGTCGCCGAGCGGCGCGGCGCCGATGATCGGGCGGCCGCAGCCGCGCGCCACCGGGATGTCGAGCCCCGCCAGCGTCAACACGCGGAGCGTGTTGTAGGTCGTCTTCTCCACGGTCTGGTTGCCGAACACCGTCGTGATACCGACAACATCGAGATGGTAGGCGGCGTAAAGGATTGCGATCGCATCGTCATGGCCGGGATCGCAGTCGATGAGGAATTTGGTCACGTGAGCCCCGCGGTCGGCCGAACGCTATTGACGCGGGCCTCGGCGGTCAACGATCTTGTCCGCAAGAGCCGCATGCCGGCGAGGCGGACAGGCTCGCTCAGGGAGAACGATCATGAAGGCCTCACGCCGCACGTTTCTGAAGGCCGGCCTCGGGGCCGGCGCCCTCATCGCGGCTCCGCATGTGGCGCGTGCGCAGCAGACGACCTTGAAGGTGGTCTGGGTCGGCTGGCCCGAGAACCAGGTCACGCCGCTCTTCGCCGAGTTCGAGAAGCGCAACCCGACCATCAAGACGGCGGTCGAGCGGCTGCCCTTCTCGCAGGTCTTCCAGGCGCTTGAGATCCGCCTCAACGCCCGCACGGGCGATCCCGACATCTTCATCGTCGACAGCCCGCTGACCGCCTCCTACGCGGCGCGCGGCCATCTGATGCCCCTCGACGCTCTGGTCGACAAGAGCCGCTTCGCGCCCTCCGCGATCACGGCCGCGAGCTATGACGGCAAGATGTATTCGGCGCCCTTCGGCACCTCCATGCAGGTGCTCTACTACAACAGGACCCTGTTCAAGGACGCCGGCATCGAGCCGCCGACCGCCGACATGGGCAAGCGCTGGACCTGGGAGCAGGTTCTGGAGGCCGGCAAGAAGATCGCCAAGCCGGCCGACAACGTCTGGGGCTTCACCTTCGAGCAGCAAGAGCGGCCCTACCAGCTCCTGCCGCTCGGCCAGTCGCTCGGCGGCACGGCGCTCTCGCCGGACGGCTTCAAGGCGACCGGCTTCATCGACGGTCCGGCCTTCGTGGAAGGCTTCACCTTCATGCAGAAGCTCTACACCGAGGCGAAGATCTCCCCGCCCGGCCAGTTCGACACGGCGCTGACGCCGGAGCTGTTCGGCGCCGGCAAATGCGGCATGCTGCTCGGCGGCACCTTCATCTACGACACGCTGAAGAGCAAGTTTCCCAATCTCGATTTCGGCGTCGCGCCGCATCCCTACTTCGCCAAGGGCAAGCCCGTGACGCCGACCGGGGCCTGGAACTTCGGCATCAATGCGCGCAGCACGCAGAAGGAGGCGGTGGCGCAGTTCGCGAAGGACATGCTGTCGGACGACATGAACACGCTGTGGTTCAAGCTCAGGCCCTATGTGCCGACGCTGAACGCGGTGTGGCAGCGCGATGCCGCGTCCTTCTCGTCGGACCTATGGAAAATCGTCAAGTCCGAGCTCGAGACGACGGCCGTGCCGCGCCCGGCAACGCCCGGCTGGCGCGAATACGAGGACATCCTGCGCGTCGCCCTGCGCGACATGCAGGCCGGCGGCAATCCGGCCGAGATGCTGAAGGCGGCGGCGCAGCGCATCGACCGCGAGATCGCGAAGTACAAGGGTTGAGGCGGCACGCCTTGAAGCCGGCCGTGGAGCGCTTGCGCGGGTTCGAACCGGCGACCGGATCCCGGCCATGATGCGCGTCAAGCCATGGCTGCCCTTCGCGTTCCTCGCGCCGGCGCTGCTCGGCCTGTTCGTCTTCCGCTTCGTGCCGATCGGGATTTCGCTGGTCGGCAGCTTCTTCGGCCAGTCGATCCGTGGCGACACGCTGTTCGTCGGCCTGAAGAACTATCTCGACCTGTTCGGCGACCCGACCTTCTGGGGGAGCGTCTGGACGACGCTCCTCTTCAACGTCATCATCAACCCGCTGCAGGTGGTGCTGGCGCTCGGCCTCGCGATGCTGGCGCGGCGGCCGACGAAATTCGTCGACATCTTCCGCGCCTCCTTCCTGCTGCCGATGACGGTGTCGATCGCGCTGACCTCGATCATCTGGTCGATCATGCTCGATCCCACCCTCGGGCCGGTGAACGGCTTCCTGCGCTGGCTCGGCCTTCCGGCGCAATCCTTCTTCCGCTCGCCCGACCAGGCGCTGCCGACGCTGATCCTCGTCGCGACCTGGAAGGGCGTCGGCTACTGGATGGTGTTCCTGCTGGCCGGCCTGCTGGCCATTCCGGAATCGCTCAACGAGGCGGCGGCGATCGACGGGGCGAGCCCCTGGCGCCGCTTCTGGCATGTGACGCTGCCGCTGATGAAGCGCCCGCTCGCCTTCGTGATGGTCGCCGACACGGCCGCTAATTTCCTGCTTTTCGCTCCCGTCTACATCGTCACCAATGGCGGGCCGAACGGGGCGACGCATCTCCTGATGTTCGAGGCGTACCAGTCGGCCTTCGCGTTCCTCAATCACGGCCGCTCGCTGGCGATCTCGACCATCATCCTGCTGATCGTCATCGCGATCGCGCTGATGGAGCTGAGGCTCTTCCGGCCCGAGGAAGAGGCGGACACGCCGTGAGCGCCAGCAGCCTTCCCCTCGGCATCCTGCGCTACGCGGCGCTCAGCCTCGTCGCGGCGATCCTGCTGCTGCCGATCTACTGGCTGGTCATGTCCTCGTTCCGGCCGGCCGACGAGATCTTCCGCTTCGCCGGCGCCTTCAGCCTCGAGACGCTGGTGCCGCGCACGCTGACGCTGGAGAACTACCAGCAGATCTTCGCCGGAACCTTCACGCGGGCGCTGTTCAACTCGATCTTCGTCTCCTTCGCGACGGTCTTTCTCGGCGTGTTCGTGAACTCGATGGCGGGCTTCGCCTTCGCGGTGTTCGACTTTCCGTTCAAGAAGCCGCTCTTCGTCATCGTCCTCCTCTCCTTCATGATGCCGTTCGAGTCGATCGTCATCCCGCTCTACACCTTGATGCGGACCTTCTCGCTGACCGACACCTACGCGGCGCTGATCCTGCCGGAGGTGGCGGGCGGGCTGATCATCTTCCTGTTCCGCCAGTTCTTCGCCGGCATCCCGAAGGAGATCTACGAGGCGGCCCGCGTCGACGGCGCGAGCTGGTGGCAGATCTATCTGCGCATGACCATGCCGCTCTCCGGCCCCACCATCGCGACCGCCTCGCTGATGATGTTCATCCATCAGTGGGACGCGTTCTTCTGGCCGCTCGTGGCGACCTCGAGCGCCGATCTCGCGGTCGTGCAGGTGGCGATCGCCCGCAACATGACGCTGGAGCAGGCGAATTGGGGCGCGCTCTTCGCCTCCGCCTCCACGGCCGTGCTGGTCGCCGCCATCCCGTTCACGATCCTGCAGCGCTACTATGTGCGCGTCGTCGTGACCCATGCCGACAAATAGGCCTTCGGCGTCGGTCGAGTGAGGATTGCCGGCGGCGCCGAAGGGGCTGCTAAGATGCCGGCTGACCGGCCGCCGCCGCCCGGCGCCGCACCGACGAGGATCGTGGCCGCTTCATGAACCCGCGACAGATCGACGCTTTTCGCGCCGTGATGGACACCGGCAGCGTCAGCCGTGCCGCCGAGCGATTGTTCATCTCCCAGCCGGCCGTCAGCAAGCTGATCCAGAATCTGGAGCAGTCGGTCGGGCTCGTGCTGTTCGACCGCACGCGCGGGCGCATGTCGCCGACGCCCGAAGCCCGGATGCTGCTGGAGGAGATCGAGCGCCTGTTCCGCGGCCTCAACAGCCTGAAGACCTTCGCGGAGGAAATCCGCACGCTGCATCACGGCAGCCTCAGGATCGGCATCATGCCGGCGCTGTCGGTCGGCTTCATTCAAGATCGGATCGCCGACTTCGTCGCCGATCACCCGTTGACGCAGATCACGCTGCATGCCCGCAGCTCCGTCAAGCTCGTCGAATGGCTCGTCTCCGGCCATCTCGACATCGCGATCAGCTCCCATCCGATCGATCACCCCGATGTGATCCAGATCCCGGTGTGCCGCCGTCGCTATGTCTGCATCGCGCCGCTGAAGCACCCGATAGGCCGCCATCGAACCGTCAGGCCGCAACACCTGTCGGGCGAGTCCTTCATCTCCTTTCCGCCGGGCGCCCATATGCGCGCGACCATCGACGGGATTTTCGAGGAGGCGAATGTCGCCCGCAAGCTGACGCTGGAAGCCTCCATGTCGCCGAGCATCTGCGCCCTCGTGGCGCGCGGCCTCGGCGTGGCCATTCTCAATCCGCTCTATCTCGGCCAGTTCACGGGCGTCCTGACGGTGCGCCCCTTTCAGCCCGTCATCGAGGATGAAATCCGCATCATGGTGCCGCGCCACCAGCGTCGCTCGCTCACCACGCAGGCCTTCGTCGAACGGACAAAGGCCTGGGCGGCGGCGTGGCCCGATATATAACCCTGGATTATACAACGCGGAGAATAATGAATTTGACGCTTTGGCGACACGCTGGGTAGCCTTTCGACACGATCCCGGCAAAGCAGCCGTCCGTAGCGCTTTACAGGCGCCGCCAGGACGATGTTCTCGCGGAGTGCGTCGTGGGCATAGCCCGTTATATCGTAAGGCGGCTATTGTTCTCGCTGGCCCTGGTCCTGGGCGTGAGCGCCATCATCTTCGCCCTCATCAACGCGATCGGGAACCCGGTCGAGATCCTGCTCTCGGAGCGGCCCGGCATGCCGCCCGAAGCAATCGAGGCGATGAGCCAGTATTACGGGCTCGATAAGCCGGTCGTCACGCGCTACGGCATCTGGCTGCTGAACATCGCGCGCGGCGATCTCGGCACGAGCATCATGTACAACCAGCCGGTCTCCGAGATGCTCTCGACCTGGGGCTGGGAGACGCTGAAGATCCAGGTGCCGGCGATCCTCATCGCGCTGGCGCTGGCGACGGTGATCGGCGTCGTCGCGGCGACCCGGCAGTACTCCAAGATCGATTTCGGCGTCATGACGGGTGCGCTGCTCGGCCAGTCGCTGCCGGGCTTCTTCGTCGGCATCCTGCTGATCCTGATCTTCTCCTACTGGCTCGGCATCCTGCCGAGCTACGGGGCCTATTCGACGCGCAACATGCTGTGGGGCTCGACGCTCGCGGACGGCATCTGGCACATGATCCTGCCGGTCGCGATGCTCGCCTTCTTCAACACCGCGACGCTGACGCTTCTGATGCGCTCCAACCTCGTCGACGTGCTGCGCAACGACTTCATCATGGCGGCGCGCGCCAGCGGCCTGCCGGAGCGGCGCGTGATGTTCCGCCACGCGCTGCGCAACGCCTTCATCCCGGTGCTGACCTATCTCGGCATCCTGTTCGGGCTGATGCTCGGCACCGCGCCCGTCACCGAGACGGTCTTCACCTGGCCGGGCGTCGGCTATCTCTACATCTCGGCGATCCAGCAGCTCGACTATCCGGTGATCATGGGCGTCTCGATGACGATCACCATCATGCTGGTCGGCGCGACGCTGCTGACCGACATCGCCTATGTTCTCATCGACCCGCGCATCCGGTTGGAGTGAGCGATGGCCGCGAGCCTTAAGGAGACGGTCGCCAGCTCCGCCGAAGCGCCGAAAGCGCCCGCCGCGCGGCCGCCGGGCCTGTGGCGGCAGGGATGGCAGCGCTTCCAGCGCAACAAGACGGGCATGCTCGGATTGTCGCTGGTCTCGCTGGTGATCGTGACCGCGATCCTCGCGCCGTTCATCGCGCCCTATGATCCGAACGACCAGTCCGCGATGCTGAATTTCGGCTCGCGGGCCGGCCCGAGCGCGGCGCACTGGTTCGGCACCGACCGGATGGGTTTCGACGTGATGACGCGCATCATCTACGGCGCCCCGACGGCGCTGGCGGTCGGGCTCGGCGCGATGGTGGTCGCCTCCATCGTCGGCGTCGTGATCGGCGGCATCTCGGGCTATCTCGGCGGCACGGCCGACGAGGTGATCATGCGCTTCACCGAGTTCTTCCTGGTGATCCCGGTCTTCGTCGTCATCCTGGCGGTGGTCCGCCTATTCGGCATCGTGGTGGTAGGCGGCCCGCTGGAGAAGCTGCCCTATCTCAACCTGATGACGATCATCGTGCTGCTCGGGCTGTTCGGCTGGCCCTCCATCGCCCGCCTGACGCGGGCCGAGTTCCTGCGGCTGAAGCACATGGAATTCGTCGAGGCGGCGCGCTGCATCGGCGCGACGCGGCGCGACATCCTGGTGCGCCACATCCTGCCGAACGCCATGCCGTCGCTCGTCGTCGTCATCGCGCTTGGCATCGGCGGCGCGATCCTCGCCGAGGCGATGGTCAGCTTCCTCGGCTTCGGCGACCCGAAGGCCGTCTCCTGGGGGCAGCTCCTCTATTTCAACTACGAATCGCTGAAGGTCGCGCCCTGGGCCTCGCTCGCCCCGAGCGCCGCGATCTTCGTCACGGTTCTCGGCTTCAACCTCCTCGCGGACGGGCTGTCGGATGCATTCAATCCCCGCCTCAAGCAGTGATCCGGTGGCCGTGAAGGCGCCGGCGCCGCTCCTGGAGGTCAAGGATCTCCGGATCCATTTCTTCACGGCGAACGGCGTCGTGAAGGCGGTGGACGGTGTCGATTACTCGGTCGGGGTCGAGGAGACGGTCGGGCTCGTCGGGGAATCGGGCAGCGGCAAGACCATCTCGAGCCTGGCGCTGCTGAAGCTCGTGCCGCGCCCCGCCCGGATCGTCGGCGGCGCCGTCACGTTCGAGGGGCGCGACCTCACCACGACCTCCGAGAAGGAGATGTGCGCGGTCCGCGGCAAGCGGATCGCCATGGTGTTCCAGAATCCCGCCTATTCGCTCAACCCGATCCTGTCGGTCGGCGACCAGCTCGGCGAGATCTATCTCTGGCACGAGAAGGTCAGCCGCAGGGAGGCCCGCGACCGCGTCGCCGAGCTGCTGCGCCTCGTCGGCATCGCCGATCCGGTGGCGCGCCTCAGCCAGTTCCCGCACGAGATGAGCGGCGGCATGAAGCAGCGCGTCTGCATCGCGCGCGCCCTGCTGTGCAATCCGGCGCT
>JBDHTH010000078.1:0-8937 GCA_039808545.1 Phreatobacteraceae bacterium
AGAACAAGGGCGGCAGAAAAGCGAATCATCGTCGAACCCGGAGCTGTGGGCGTGTTCCGGCGAGGATGGCGGCTAATCCTTGCGATCTCCTGTGCGGGCGGCGTGCGGGCCGGAACATGGTTAACGCAAGGTAAAGCGGCGACCTTTTCGCCACCCCTTGAAAGACCAAAAACCCTCCCCACCTGTTGATGGCGCAGGCCATTTCAAGGCTGCGCGAAACCCCGATCCGGCCATCTCGGCGGATCCTGCATGTCGCTTCAGGAGGATATGCCATGCGTACGTTTGACCTTGCCCCCCTCTATCGTTCCACGGTCGGCTTCGATCGTCTGTTCTCGCTGCTCGACCAGGCGTCGGGCGTCGAGCAGGTCCCGACCTATCCGCCCTACAATATTGAGCGCACCGGCGAGAACGCCTATCGCATCTCGATCGCGGTCGCGGGCTTCACGCCCGAGGAGCTGTCGCTCGAGAGCCGGGAGAACGTGCTCTACGTGAAGGGCGAGAAGACTGCTTCGGACAATGACAATCGCCAGGACGTGCTCTATCGCGGCATCGCGGCGCGCGCCTTCGAGCGTCGTTTCCAGCTCGCCGACCATGTCGAGGTGAAGGGCGCTTCGCTCGACCACGGCCTGCTCAACATCGACCTCGTGCGCGAGATCCCGGAAGCCATGAAGCCGCGCAAGATCGCGATCAATGGCACCGCGCCGCAGCAGGTCATCGAGGGCAAAAAGGCTGCGTAAGCAGCCGTCTTGTGAGGAATCAGGGCTGCGTAAGCAGCCGTCTTCTTCACGAGGAACCAGGCTGCGTAAAGCGCCCTGCCTCAACCAATCCCTGTCGGTCAGCGCCCCCCGACCGGCAGGGTGATATCGGTCCCCACCGATAACTTGAAGCGCTCCGGGAGACCGGAGCGCTTTTTGCGTTCTGGCTAAGGCGTGAATTCGCCGCGAACCGGGCGCATGCTCTCTCCCGCAACCGGGAAGGAGGTCCCGATGGCGCGACGCACTTTGATCCTGGCGATCGCCGCGACGCTCGGCCTCGGGGCCGCGCAATTCCCCGAATACGCGCAGCAATACCGCCAGCGCCTCGGCGGCGCGATCGACGAGCTCCAGACGGTGATCGCGCGGTTCGACGCCGATGCGCGGCAGGAGGGGCTCGACCGCGACCAGGCCCTCACCCGGCTCGACGCGAACAGCGACCCGCTCGCCCAGCGCCGCGCCGCCGATATGCGCGCGACCGTCGCGCGGCACGAACGCCTGCGCCTCCAGCGCGAGGACCTTCAGGAGGCTGGCCCCGTCGCGCGCCTCGCGGTCTTCGCCTCCGCCTACGACCCGCCGATCGCCGGCGCGGCCTGGAGGGATTTCGAGATGGCGATGCCGGTGACCATGGAAGGCTTCGTCACGGGCGCGGCGGGCGCCCTGGCGGGGCTCCTCGTCGGCAATCTCCTCACGCTGCCGCTGCGCCGCCGCCAGAGGGCGGCGCGCGCCATCCGATAGGCCGTCCCGTCACCGCACCAGGATGTTGCGGAACTGCCAGGGATCGCTGGTGTCGATATCCTCCGGGAAGAAGCCCGGACGGTCCTGGAGCGGCGTCCAGTCCGTATAGGTGCCGATCACCGGCCCGAGATAGGGCATCTGCACTTCGAGGCACCGCCTGAAGTCGAGCTCGTCCGCCTCCACGATTCCGGCATTCGGGTTCTCGAGCGCCCAGACCATGCCGGCCAGCACCGCCGAGGTCACCTGCAGGCCCGTCGCGTTCTGGTAGGGCGCGATCCGCCGCGTCTCCTCGATCGAGAGCTGCGAGCCGAACCAGTAGGCGTTGTTGGCGTGGCCGTAGAGCAGCACGCCGAGCTCGTCGATGCCGTCGACGATCTCGTTCTCGTCGAGGATGTGCCAGGAGGACTGCCGCCGCCCCGCTTGCCCGAACATCTCATGCAGCGACAGCACCGCGTCGTTCGCCGGATGATAGGCGTAGTGGCAGGTCGGGCGGTAGACGACCTTGCCGTCCACCCGATGCGTGAAATAGTCGGCGATCGAGATCGCTTCGTTATGGGTGACGAGGAAGCCGTACTGCGCGCCCGGCGTCGGGCACCAGGAGCGCACGCGCGTATTGGCGCCCGGCTGGAGCAGGTAGATCGCGGCCTGGCAGCCCTCGGCATGGGTGCCGGCATTCTCCGGCATCCATGTCTCATGCGTGCCCCAGCCGAGCTCGGAGGGTTGCAGGCCCTCCGACACGAAACCCTCGACCGACCAGGTGTTGACGAACACGTCGGCCGGCTTCGGCTTCTTGGCGCGCTGCGTGTCGCGCTCCGCGATATGGATCCCCTTGACGCCGGCCTTGTGCATCAGCGCCGCCCAACCCTCGCGGTCCTTCGGCACCTCGGCGCCGAGGCCGAGATCGGCCGCGACGTTGAGCAGCGCCTGCTTCACGAACCACGAGACCATGCCGGGATTGGCGCCGCAGCACGACACCGCCGTCGGCCCGCCCGGATTGCGGCGCTTGGCCGCGAGCGTCGTCTCGCGCAGCACGTAGTTGGAGCGCGCTTCCGGCCCCTTGGAATGATCGAAATAGAAGCCGAGCCAGGGCTCGTTGACGGTGTCGATATAGAGGCTGCCGAGCTCGCGGCAGTACTCCATGATGTCGACCGAGCCGGTATCGACCGAGAGGTTGACGCAGAAGCCCTGCCCGCCGCCCTCGGTGAGAAGGGGCCCGAGCAGATCGCGGTAGTTCTCGCGCGTCACCGCCTGCTGAATGTAGCGGATGCCGCGCTCGTCGAGCAGCCGGCGGTCGGTGTCGACCGGGTCGATCACCACGAAGCGCGACCTGTCGAAGGTGAAATGCCGTTCGATGAGCGGCAACGTGCCCCTGCCGATCGAGCCGAAGCCGATCATCACGATCGGGCCGGTAATCGCGCCGTGCATGGGCCAAGTGCTCATCATTCTCAATCCTTCGTCCAGATCTTCGGGATGGCCGGGCAAATCATGTCCCGGCGTGAGGGTCAACCGGCGAGGCGCCGGTGGGATCCTGGCCGCGCTTTGCGACGCGGCTGCGACGTCACGCCGCCTTGCGCGGCGCGATCGCGAGAGGCTGGCGCCGGCCGGTCGCCCGCAAGGTCCCGGACGCGCCCATCAGGGTGCCTTCGACCAGGTCGAGGCCGAGGAAGCGCGCCCGGTCGACCGGCCCAGGCATGGCGAGCCCGAGCGTAAGCCCGGCCGCGAAGCCGAAGCGGCCGTAATAGGGCAAATCGCCCACCAGCACGATCGCGGCAAGGCCGAGCGCGCGGGCGGCCTCGATGGCGGCGCGCAGCAGGGCGGCGCTGATGCCGAGCCCCTGCCGATCCGCGTCGACCGCCAGCGGGCCGAGCATCAGGAGCTTGCGCCCCTCCGCCGCGACATTCCAAAGGCGCACCGTGCCGACGATCGCGCCGTCGATCTCGGCGACGAGCGCGATGGCCGGCACGCGGCCGGCCCTGAGGCGCGCCGAGGTCTTCACGAAACGGGCCTCGCCCATCACGCGGTCGAGCAGCGCCTCGCGGCGCGCGACATCGGCCATAGCCTCCACGCGGATGGTGAAGGCGGCGGCCGCGACCGGCGCGGCGTCGCGGAAGGCCTCGGTGGCGAAAGCGTAGGACATGGCGTCTCTCCGCACGCGGCGACAAGGCCACGCGCAACGGTGCCGCCTCAAGCGCGGCTCGGCTCGGGGGAGAGGCGCGGCGCCGGGCGCCGCGCGCGAAACGTCAGATGACGTATTGCTTCAGGGCCGGGAAGCCGTTGAAGCCGACCGACGAATACATCGTCGTATAGGCGCCGGTCGCCTCGATCAGCACCTTGTCGCCGATGGAGAGCGACACGGGCAGCGCGTACGGCACCTTCTCGTACAGCACGTCGACCGAATCGCAGGTCGGGCCGGCGAGCACGCAGGGCTCCGTGCGATCGCCGTCATGGGCCGTGCGGATCGGGTAGCGGATCGACTCGTCCATGGTCTCGGCGAGGCCGTGGAACTTGCCGATGTCGAGATAGACCCAGCGCACCGGATCGTCGTCCGACTTCCGCGACACGAGCACCACCTCGGCCTCGATCACGCCGGCATTGCCGACCATGCCGCGGCCCGGCTCGATGATCGTCTCGGGCAGGCGGTTGCCGAAATGCTTCTTCAGCGAATCGAAGATCGCGCCGCCATAGGCCTTCACGGCCGGAACGCTCTTCAGGTACTTCGCCGGGAAGCCGCCGCCGAGATTGACCATCGCGAGGTTGATGCCGCGCTCCGCCATCTCGCGGAAGATCGTCGCCGCCGAGGCGAGCGCCGCGTCCCAGGCCTTCGGGTTGCCCTGCTGCGAGCCGACATGGAACGACACGCCATGGGCGACGAGCCCGAGCCGGTGGGCATGCTCGAGCACGCGCGGCGCGATCTCGACCGCGCAGCCGAACTTGCGCGACAGCGGCCACTCGGCGCCCTCGCATTCCTGGAGGAAGCGGCAATAGACGCGCGAGCCCGGCGCGACGCGGGCGATCTTCTCGACCTCGGCCTCGCAATCGACCGCGAACAGGCGCACGCCGAGCTGATAGGCGCGCGCGATGTCGCGCTCCTTCTTGATCGTGTTGCCGTAGGAGATGCGGTCCGCCGTGGCGCCGGCCGCGAGCGACTGCTCGATCTCGGCGACCGAGGCCGTGTCGAAGCAGGAGCCGAGCTCGGCGAGGAGCTTCAGGATCTCGGGCGCCGGATTGGCCTTCACGGCGTAGAAGACGCGCGTGTCGGGCAGCGAGCGGGCGAAGGATTCGTAATTGTCGCGCACGACGTCGAGGTCGAGCACCAGGCACGGGCCGTCTTCACGTCGCTCGGCGAGGAACTGGCGGATGCGGTCGGTCATGGGGAGTTCCTCCATCCATTCCGTGGCCTGCTTCAGGCCTCAAAGAACCCATGGCGACCTGTCGATCCTCGCCCCCGCCCGTTGGAAAAGCGGAAGGTCCGATCGGCGAGACCGCCGGTGAGCCGCCGACGCAGATTGGCGCTCGTTCCATCACGCGGGCCGCCTGAGGCCGCATACGGAAAGATCGCTAGACTGCGCCATCGTTTGGATCGGAAAGCCCGAACCGCACGCCCGGCAAGGAGTAGTGCCTCTTCAGTGACCCCGGCCTGTGGAGAGCCGGCAGAGACCAAAAAAGCCCGCTACGTCGTTGCTTCAAGTCACGTCCCCCGCTTGAGAAGCGGGATGTGCTGGTTTCGCCTCCAGCTGCCGATCTTTGACGACGGCCTTCCGGCCTCTTGTCCGGGGGGCTCCGCCGATCGGCACGCGACCACAGGCACGTGCGAAATTGGGCAAGCGCCGAGATAGGAGATTCCGCCCCCCCGCGCAATAGTTTTTTCTGTCACAAAACAGGAAAGTTTCGCTGGCCCGGCCGCATGTTAACGGATGTTCAGCTTTCCCGGCCCAATGAGCCGTTTTCGCGCTTCTGCGCGGCCCGGCGCGCCTCTATATTAGAGGGGCTCCAAGGGGGCCGCTACGGCCTCCGCCGCCAGCCATTCCCGAAAGATCCGGAGACTCCATGCCGTTTCCCCGCCCCTCGCGCCGTGACGCCCTCGCTCTCGCGGGCGGCCTGGCCCTCGGCCTCGGCGGCCCCGCGAGGGCCCAGCAGACGCCGCCGCGCTTCGGCTTCGAGGACGTCGTCGCCCGCGCCCGCGAGATCGCGAAGTTCCCCTATGACGCGGCCGTGCCGCCGCTGCCGCCCGAGCTCGCCGACCTGCCCTTCGACAATTACCGCGATATCCGCTTCCGGCCCGACCGGTCGCTGCTCGCTTCCACGGGCGGCCCGTTCCGGATGCAGATGTTCCATCTCGGCTTCCTGTACAGGCGGCCGGTCGCCATCAACGTCATCCGCGACGGCATCGCGACCCCGGTCGCCTACAACCCGCAGCTCTTCGACTACGGGCGCAACAAGTTCGACAAGCCGCTGCCGCTCGATCTCGGCTTCGCGGGCTTTCGCCTCCACTACCCGCTGAACGCGCCCAAGACCCATGACGAGCTGATCGCCTTCCTCGGCGCGAGCTATTTCCGCTTCCTCGGCCGGGACCAGAAATACGGGCTGTCGGCGCGCGGCCTGGCGATCAATTCGGGCGGCCCCGGCACCGAGGAATTCCCCAATTTCCGCGAGTTCTGGATCGATTCGGTCGGCCCCGAGGCCAACGCGACGACGATCTACGCGCTGCTCGACAGCGACAGCCTGTCGGGTGCCTTCGCCTTCACGGTCTATCCCGCCCAGGAGACGACCCTCGCCGTGCAGGCCACGCTCTTCCCGCGCAAGCCGATCGCCAAGCTCGGCATCGCGCCGCTCACCTCGATGTTCTTCTATGCCGAGAACGACCGCCGCGCCTATGGCGACTTCCGTCCCGAATTGCACGATTCCGACGGGCTGATGGTCCATCTGGAGAGCGGCGAATGGGTCTGGCGGCCGCTGCGCAACCCCGTGCAGCCCGAGATCTCGCACTATGGCGACCGCAACGTCCGCGGCTTCGGCCTGATGCAGCGCGACCGCACCTTCGAGCACTACCAGGACATCGACCTCAACTACGAGCAGCGCCCGAGCTACTGGGTCGAGCCGCGCGAGGGTTTCGGCGACGGCCGCGTCGAGCTCCTGGAGCTGCCGACCGCCGACGAGACGAACGACAACATCGTCGCCTACTGGGTGCCGAACCGGCCCGTGGAGCCCGGCCGCGAGCTCACCTTCAGCTACACGATCAAGTCGATGCTCGACACCAGCCGCCTGCATCGCGGCGGCGTCGCGCAGAACACCTTCCAGACCCACCCGGCGGCGGCCGGCTCCGGCGAGGTGGTGCCGCCGGGCGCCCGGCGCTTCATCATCGATTTCTCGGGCGGCGACCTGCCCTATTACCTCAACGACCCCGCGACCGTGGAGCTCGTGCCCTCCACCTCGCAAGGCTCGATCGCCAAGACCTTCCTGGTGCCGAACCGCGAGATCGGCGGCTTCCGCGCCGCGATGGACGTGCGCGTCGAGCCCGGCACCCAGGCGAGCCTGCGCGCCTTCCTGAAATCCGGAAACCGCTCGCTGACCGAGACCTGGACCTATCACTGGAAGCCGGCGTGAAGCGCGCCGGCGGCCGGAGATCCGATGGTTAACGCTCCGTTTAGGCGGAACATGCGGTAATCTCGCTTTCGGTGGCCCATCAAAGCGCTCTGGCGATGTTTCCGAGGTCGAAGGCCGCAAGGCTTGCAAAAATCGCGGGTCTGCTGGCGGCGCTGCTGCCGTCGGCGGCGCTCGCCCAGCCGCGCGCCGAGCCGCCGACCGAGCAGGCCAAGACCGAGCGCGAACGCGAGCTCGAGCGCATCCGCGAGGAGATGCAGCGCGCCGCCGCCGAGCGCCAGCGCCTCGAAGCCGAGATTCTCGAGCTGAAGGACGATCGCGCCAAGCTGACGGCCGCGCTCGTCGCAGCCGCCGCCGACATCCGCAACGCCGAGGTCGCCAGCGTTGCCGCCGAGGAGCGGCTCGGCGGGCTCGACAAGAAGGACATGACGATCCGCGCCTCGCTTGCGGGCCGGCGCGCCGTGCTCGCGGAGGTCCTGGCGGCCTTGCAGCGGATGGGCCTGCAGCCGCCGCCGACCATGCTCGCCCGCCCTGACGACGCGCTCGCGGCGGTGCGCAGCGCCATGCTGCTCGGCGCCGTCGTGCCGGGCATGCGCGCCGAGGTGGCGGCCCTCGCCGGAGAGTTGCAGGAGCTCGCGAAGGTCCGCGCCGAGATCGTCGCGGAGCGCGAGGCGCTGGAGCGCAGCCGCGCCGAGATCGCCGAGAAGCAGCGGCGCCTCACCGCGCTGCTCGAAGCCCGCCGCGCCCAGATCGCCACGAGCGAGACCACGGCCGAGCAGGAGAAGATTCGCGTCGCCTCGCTCGCCCGCCAGGCCGACTCTCTCAAAGATTTGATAGCCGCGATGGAGCGCGACATCGCGGCGGCGCGCCGCGCCGCCGAGCAGGCGCAGGCCGTCAAGCCGCCGCCCGGCGACAAGAAGTCGGTGCTCGCGGCGCTCCAGGACGCGGGCCGCCTCGCGCCCGCCGTCGCCTTCGTGGAAGCCAAGGGGCTGTTGCGCTTGCCGGTCAACGGCGCGCGCCTCAAGGCGTTCGGCGCCAATGACGGATTCGGCGGCGTCGAGAAGGGAATTTCCATCGCGGCGCGCCCCGAGGCGCAGGTCACGGCGCCGGCCGACGGCTGGGTCGTTTACTCCGGCCCGTTCCGCTCCTATGGCCAACTCTTGATCATCAATGCCGGCGGCGGCTACCATATACTCTTGGCAGGCATGGAACGCGTGACCGTCGAATTGGGGCAGTTCGTCTTGATGGGTGAGCCGGTGGCCCGGATGGGCACGACCGCATCCCCCGTTCAGGCGGCGGCAAGCGCGGGCCAGCCGGTTTTGTACGTCGAGTTCCGCAAGGACGGCGTTTCCATCGATCCGGCGCCATGGTGGTCGGTGGCCGATAGCGAGAAGGTTCGCGGCTGATGCAATTGCGTAAATTCACGATTCTCCTGACCGGCATCGCGATCGGCACGGTCGGCATGGCTGTCGTCAGCCAGCCGCGGAGCCTGTTCAGCGGCGTCGCGCGGGCCGCGACGGCGGATGTCTACCGCCAGCTCAACCTGTTCGGCGACATCTTCGAGCGCGTGCGCGCCGACTATGTCGAGAAGCCGGACGAGGCCAAGCTGATCGAGGCCGCGATCAACGGCATGCTGACCTCGCTCGATCCGCATTCGAGCTATCTCGACGCCAAGTCGTTCCGCGACATGCAGGTGCAGACGCGCGGCGAGTTCGGCGGCCTCGGCATCGAGGTCACGATGGAAGAGGGCCTGATCAAGGTCGTCACGCCGATCGACGACACCCCCGCCTCCAAGGCCGGCATCCTGTCGGGCGACCTGATCAGCCAGATCAACGACGAGCAGGTG
>JBDHTH010000079.1:0-8880 GCA_039808545.1 Phreatobacteraceae bacterium
GATCCAGGAAACGGCGGAACGCGGTCTCGCTGACGCCGAGGCTTTGACCGATATTGCGGCCGAGGAACAGCTCGGCGACGAGCTTCGGCTCGGCCGGCGGGACGCAGGCTACGGGCGGCGCGCTCGCGCAGCCGGCCAATGCAACGGACAGTGCCGCCGCCATGGCCTTGCCGGCCCTCATGTCTCGACGATCGGATGCTTGGCGATGGCGGGTCGCTCCTTCTCGTCGCCGGCCATGAACTGCGCCCTGGCAAGGGTCGCGAAGCGGCCGCCGCGGCGCACGAGCTCGTCAAACGTGCCCGATTCCTCGATCCGCCCCTCATGGAAGAGGATGATCCGGTCGGCGTTGCGGATGGTGGCGAGGCGATGGGCGATGACCAGCGTCGTGCGCCCCTTCATCACCTCCTCCAGCGCTACCTGGAGCTTCTGCTCGGTCGCGGCGTCGAGTGCCGAGGTCGCCTCGTCGAGGATGAGGATCGGCGGATTCTTCAGGAGCGCGCGGGCGATGGAGAGCCGCTGGCGCTCGCCCCCCGAGAGGGAGCGGCCGCGCTCGCCGACCAGCGTCTTCAGCCCGTCGGGCTGGCGCGCGATGAACTCGGCCGCCTGGGCGCGCTCGACCGCGTCCCTGATCTCGGCGTCGGTCGCGTCATGCTTGCCGATCCGCAGATTCTCCTCGATGGAGCGCGCGAACAGCATCGGCTCCTGGAAGACGACGCCGATATTGCGGCGCAGCGAAGCGAGGGTCACGTCGCGGATGTCGCGGCCGTCGACCCGCACGGCGCCGGATTGCGGGTCGAAGACGCGGTGCAGGAGGCTCAGCGTCGTCGATTTGCCCGATCCGGTGGCGCCGACCAGCGCGATCGTCTCGCCCGGCTCGACCCGGAAGCTGACATCGGCGACGGCGGCGCGCTTGCCGTCATAGGAATAGGAGACATCGTCGAAGACGACCTCGCCCTTCACGTCGGTCAATTCGACCGCGTTCGGCTTGTCGGCGACGCTCGGCGGGGTGTCGAGCACCTCGAAGAAGTCGCGTAAGCGCCCCGTCTCGAGCAGCAGGTAGTTGGTGAAGCCGACGACCTGCTCGAGCCGGCCGATCAGCATCGTGGAAAAGCTCATGAAGGTGACGATCTCGCCGATCGTCGCGAGATCGCGCAGATGCAGCAGCGTGCCGGTGACGAAGATGCCGAGCACCGTGAGCGTCGCGGCGGCACGGGTCGCGACCGTCGCGAGCGCCCACCAGGACAGCACCGGCAGTTGCGCCGCCAGCAACTGGTTGATCACCCCGCGCATCGCCCGCGCCTCGGCGTCGATGCGCGTGAAGCTCTGGATCACCGGCACGTTGCCGAGCGCGTCGGAAGCCTGCTCCGACAAGGTGTTGTGATGCACCTGCACGGAGCTCTGCATGCCCTCTGTGCGGCGCAGCACGAACACGGTCAGCGCCGCGAAGAAGATCACCAGCACGAACAGCAGCAGCCCCAGCCGCCAGTTCACGATCAGCGAGAGCGGCAGCATCACGAAAAGGGTGACGAAAGCCGCGAAATTCTCGCGGAAGAACGACAGCCACAGGCCCGACAGGGCGCCGACGCCTTCCAGCATCACCTTCAGCAGGCGGCCCGAATGAGTGCCGCCATGGAAGGAGAGCGGCAGGGTGAGAACATGGGCGAAGAAATTCTCCATCACGGCGAGGCGCCGGCGATGCGAGAGGCGGTCGGCATGCAAAGCGACCAGCACGGCCGCGCCGATCGAGAACAGGCCGAATGCCGCCCAGGCGGTGAGAAGCGGCAGGAGGCTCGCCCAGGCTGGCTTCACGCCGGCCGCCTGGGCGCGGGTCAGGAGGTCGATGATTCGGCCGAACAGGATCGGCTCGGCGAATTGCACGCCGGCCAGGAACACGTTCGCGACCGCGAGCATGATGCCGAGCCGCATCTCCGGCCCGAGCTGCTGCAGGACGCGGGCGTAAAGCCTGATGACGCTCATTTTCCTGACCGAATCGGTTCCATTTTCGCCGCGACCGTCCCGCCGAGCGCCTGGAGCATAGACGAGACATGGGGCGGGAGAAATCGCCGCGCCGGCCATGCACAGTTATCACCAGGGGTGAAATCCGTTACAGTTCCGCAATTGCCGGAGTCGCCGTTTCCATGCCGAGCCTCGTTCGTTTCCTCATCTTTGTCCTGGTGATCGGCGGGCTCGGCTATGGCGGGCTCTACGCGCTGGCGACCTTCGTGGATCCGAAGCCGCGCGAGATCACCGTCACGATCCCGACCGAGCGCTTCGCCAAGCCGCCGCGCTGACCCTCGATGCCGGCCGGCCGTCATATCAAGGCGTTCCTCGACATGATTGCGGCCGAGCGTGGCGCCGCCGCCAATACGATCGAGGCCTATCGGCGCGATCTAGAGGATTATGCCGCCTTCCTGCGCAAGGACCTTGCCGGTGCCTCGGCCGACGACGTGCGCGCCTATCTGGCCGATCTCAGCGATCGCGGCTTCGCGCCGAGCTCGGCCAGCCGGCGGCTGTCGGCGATCCGCCAGTTCCACCGTTTCCTCTATCTCGACGGGCTCGCGGCGAGCGATCCGACCGCCGCGATTGGCGCGGCCCGGCGCGGGCGGCCGCTGCCGAAGGTGCTCGGCACGGAGGCGGTCGACGCGCTGCTCGCCGAGGCGCGGCGGCTGGCCGAGGATCCGGCGCAATCGCCGGCGCGCGCCGTCGCGTCGGCGCGGCTGCTGGCGCTCGTCGAGGTGCTCTACGCGACGGGCCTGCGCGTCTCCGAGCTGATCGCGCTGCCGGCGGGCGCGGCCCGGCACGGCACGGAGCTGATCACGGTGCGCGGCAAGGGCGGACGCGAGCGCATGGTGCCGATCGGCGGGCCGGCACGCGACGCGATCGCGCTCTACCGGAGCCGGCTCGGCGAAGCCGAGCGAGGCAGCCGCTGGCTGTTCCCGGCGGGCGGGGAAAGCGGCCATCTCACGCGTCAGCAGGTGGGGCGGGACCTGAAGCGGCTTGCGGGCGCGGCGGGCGTACCGGTCCGGACGGTGAGCCCCCATGTGATGCGGCACGCCTTCGCGAGCCATCTCCTCCAGCACGGCGCCGATCTGCGCAGCGTGCAGGAACTGCTCGGCCACGCCGACATCTCGACGACGCAGATCTACACCCATGTGCTCGACGCAAGGCTCGCCGCCATGGTGCGCGACCTGCACCCGCTCGCGGATGCGGATTGATCGAAAACCGGCCGATTCACGCTTTGGACCCGAAAACCTTGACTCGCTCCGGACGCGACGGCAGGGTGCCAAGCGATTGTCCCTGCCGCGCTTTCTCGCCGGCGCCCCTGACGAGGCCGGATGCGCGCCTATCTCGATTTTGAAAAACCGGTCGCGGAGCTCGAGGCCAAGGTCGAGGAGCTGCGCGCCCTGTCGTCGAGCGGCGACGCGGTGGCGATCGGCGACGAGCTCGGCCGGCTGGAGGCGCGCGCCAAGAAGGCGCTCGAGGAGCTCTATGCCGAGCTCACCCCCTGGCAGAAGACGATGGTGGCGCGCCATCCCGAGCGGCCGCATTTCAAGGATTACGTGAAGGGGCTCGTCACCGATTTCACGCCGCTCGCGGGCGACCGCGCCTTCGGCGAGGACGAGGCGGTGATCGGCGGCTTCGGGCGCTTCCGCGGCGAGAGCATCTGCGTCATCGGCCAGGAGAAGGGCGATACGACCGAGACGCGCATCCGGCACAATTTCGGCATGGCGCGCCCCGAGGGTTACCGCAAGGCGGTGCGGCTGATGGAAATGGCCGACCGTTTCGGCATTCCGGTGCTGAGCCTCGTCGACACGGCCGGCGCCTATCCGGGGATCGGCGCGGAGGAGCGCGGCCAAGCCGAGGCGATCGCGCGCTCGACCGAGGCTTCGCTCGGTCTCGGCGTCGTGAACATCGCGGTGGTGATCGGGGAGGGCGGCTCGGGCGGCGCGGTGGCGATCGCGACGGCCAACCGCATCCTGATGCTGGAGCATTCGATCTATACGGTCGCTTCGCCCGAGGCCTCGGCCTCGATCCTGTGGCGCGATTCCTCGCGGGCGCAGGATGCGGCGACCAACATGAAGATCACGGCGCAGGACCTGCAGCGCTTCGGCGTCATCGACCGGATCATCCGCGAGCCGGTCGGCGGCGCGCATCGCGATCCGGACGCCGTGGTGACGGCGACCGGCGAGGCGATCGCCCAGGAGCTTGCGAGCTTCAACGGGTTGACGCCGGACCAGGTCCGCTCGCGCCGCGAGGAGAAGTTCCTGGCCATCGGCCGGATGCTCTAGAGCCAATCGACAATCGATCGATCTGGAGCCTTGTGGTTCTAGTGAACCAGAACCATGGCCCTATGGGTCAATCGCGCGCGGTTTCCTTCTGGGTGATCAGGCGGGCGCTATGCTGGCCGCTCATGTAGATCCACAGCCAGCTCCAGGCGACGGCGAGGCGCGAGCGGGTGCCGATCAGGAAGTAGATGTGGGCAATGCCCCAGATCCACCACGCCAGCGCGCCCTTCAGCTTCACGCGGCCGAAATCGATGACGGCTGCGCGCCTGCCGATCGTCGCCAGGTTCCCCTGATGGCGATAGCGGAACGGGCCGGGGCGCGGCTGTCCGGCGAGCCTCGCCTTGATGACCCGCGCCACATAGCTGCCCTGCTGCTTCGCCGCCGGCGCGATGCCCGGTACGGGCTTGCCGTCCTCTTGCGTCGCCAGGGCCGTGTCGCCGATGACGAATATGCCCGGCTCGCCCCCGACGCTCAGGTCGGGCTCGACCACGACGCGGCCGGCGCGATCGGATGCACAGTTCAGCCATGTCGCGGCGGGCGAGGCCTGGACGCCGGCCGCCCAGATGATGGTTCTGCAGGCGATGAAGGTTTCGCCGATCGTGACGCCCTCACGGCTGCAGTCGGTCACCGGCGTGCCGGTTCGGACCTCCACGCCCAGCTTTTCCAGCGCCTGGCGCGCATAGAGCGACAGGTCTTCCGTGAAGGCCGGCAGGATGCGCGGGCCCGCCTCCACCAGGATGACGCGGGATCTGGTCGTGTCGATCCTGCGGAATTCGCGCGGCAGCGTCTTATAGGCCAACTCGCCGATGACGCCCGCCAGCTCGACGCCGGTGGGGCCGCCGCCGATGATCACGAAGGTAAGGTTCGCATCCTGCTCGGGGGCGCCCGCTGATGCCTCGGCCCGTTCGAAGGCGAGCAGCAGGCGCCGCCTGATCGTCGTCGCGTCCTCCAGCGTCTTCAGGCCGGGCGCCACGTCTTCCCATTCGTCATGGCCGAAATAGGCGTGTTTTGCGCCGGTCGCGAGCACCAGAGTGTCGTAGGACACCGTTTCGCCGCTGCGCAGCGTCACGGTCTTCGCCGCCGCATCGACGCCGGTGACCTCGGCCAGCAAGGTCGTCACCTCGGGGCGATTCCGATAGAGGCGGCGGATCGGCCAGGCGATCTCCGACGTCGCCAGCGCGGTGGTCGCGACCTGGTAAAGCAGCGGCTGGAACAGGTGATGGTTTCGCCGGTCAAGGAGGGTGATGCGCACCGGCGCGCCCCTCAGATCGCGGACGAGCTGAAGCCCTCCGAAGCCGCCGCCGACGACCACGACATGATGGCGCTGCATGATGTTCGTGTCAAACGACATTCCCGGCAAACCCTGTTTGCTATCCGGCCCCGGATCCGGTCCGATCACGGCTCGTGACAACGGGTGCGATCATACGGCAACGCCAACCAGGCATTATATTGTTCCTCGCCAATCAGCATTTGGCGGCGTGCCGGGCTTGTGGTAACTCCTCGTCAAGGATGCGGGGGTAGGAGTGGAGGGGCCACAGGTGCGCCTGCGCGCGTTGCGTAGAGCCGGCGGCCTTGGCCTGTACAGGAGTTCACCGGTGTTCCAGAGACTTCGTGGTCGTGGTCGCTTTCTCGCCGCTGCCGCACCGGCCGTGGTGGCGCTGGCGCTTGCCGGCTGCGAGCCGACGATCAGCCGCAACGATCCGCTGAAGGCCGCCCGGCCCCTCTCGCAGAAGACGCTGTCGGACCTCGAATCGAAGGAGATGGTCAAGTCGTCTCCGATCCTGGTGCGCATCTACAAGCAGGAATCGGAGCTGGAGGTCTGGAAGAAGACCAAGAGCGGCCGCTATGCGCTGTTCAAGACCTATCCGATCTGCAAATGGTCCGGCGATCTCGGCCCCAAGCAGCGGGAAGGCGACCGGCAGGCGCCCGAGGGGTTCTACCAGATCACCCCGGCGCATATGAATCCGAACTCGTCCTATTACCTGTCGTTCGACATGGGCTACCCCAATCGCTACGACCGCGCCTTCAACCGCACCGGCAGCAACCTGATGGTGCATGGCGACTGCTCCTCGCGCGGCTGCTACGCCGTGACCGACGAGGCGATCGCCGAGATCGACGCGCTGGCGCGCGAGGCCTTCGCGGGCGGGCAGGCGGCCTTCCAGGTGCAGGCGCTGCCGTTCCGGATGACGGCCGAGAACTTCGCCAAGCACCGCAACAACCCGAACGTCGCCTTCTGGAAGATGCTGAAGGACGGCGTCGACCAGTTCGAGGTGACGAAGCTCGAGCCGAAGGTCGACGTCTGCGAGCGCCGCTACGTGTTCAACGCGCGCTTCAAGGCGCCGGCCACGACGCCGAACGCCTCGCCGATCGCACCGATCGCGGCCGACCCGAACGGCAAATGCCCGACCTATGACGTCGATCCGGAGCTGGCCCAGCAGGTCGCGGCCCGCAAGCAGGCCTTCGAGCAGCGCTTCGCCGAGCTGGCGCCCAGCATGCAGGTGGCGCCGGTGCATAGCGGCATCGACGGCGGCATGCATCCGGAATTCCTCGCCAAGGGGATGACGCCGCCCGGCCCGGCCCGTGTCGGCCTGCCGGGACGGCCGCCGGCGCTCGCCTATGCGCCCGCGCCGGCCGCGACGCCGGTGGTCGTGACGGGGCCGGAATCGGGGCCCATCACGGTCGTCGCCAAGCCGCCGGCCGCCGCTCCGGTCATCGCCAGCGCGCCGGTCGCCAAGCCCGCCGAGACGCAGCCGGTCGTGGCCGCCAAGCCGGTTCCAGTTTCCAAGCCGGTGTTGGCTTCTAAGCCTATTGCGGCACCGCCGGCCGCCGAGAAGCCGACCGCCGTCGCGGCCGTGCCGCCGCCGAGCACCGAGATGGTGGCGAAGCCCGACGCCGAGCGCTCGACCGTGGGCAAGCTGTTCGACAAGATCAATCCGTGGTCGAAGAACTGAGCGTCCGGCCCGGATAGTCCGGAATACGCAAAGGGGCCCTGCCGGGCCCCTTTTTTTAACGCCGCGTTGCGGCCCGGCCGGCAAAGCCGATCAGGCGAACTTGCCGTGGCAGTGCTTGAACTTCTTGCCCGAGCCGCAGGGGCAGGGGGCGTTGCGCGAGACCTTGCCCCAGGTCTTGGGATCGTTCGGGTCGACGCCCTCGGCCGCGTAGGCGGCGGTGCGCACCAGCGTCTCGCCGTCGCCGAACTCGTCCTGGCCCGTGAACGGGTTCTCGTGGTGCAGGCTCATCGCCGGCAGCTCCTGGTATTCGGGAAGCTGGGGCTCCTCCTGCATCAGCTCGACGCGCATCATCTGGCTCGTGACGGTCTCGCGCAGGCGCGCCAGCAGGCCCTCGAAGAGCTGGAAGGCCTCGCTCTTGTACTCGTTCAGCGGGTCGCGCTGGCCGTAGCCTCTGAGGCCGATGACGTTGCGCAGATGATCGAGCATCACGAGGTGCTCGCGCCAGAGATGGTCGAGGCTCTGCAGGAGCAGCGCCTTCTCGATCTGGCGCATGATGTCGGGCCCGAAACGTGCCGCCTTGGCGGCCATGTGCTCGTCCGCCGCCTTGTTGATGCGCTCGCGGATCTCCTCGTCGGCGATGCCCTCTTCCTTGGCCCAGTCGGCGACCGGCAGATTCAGGCCGAGCTGCTCCTCGATCGCCTCGTGCAGGCCGGCCGCGTCCCACTGCTCCGCGTAGGCGTTCTCGGGGATGTGCTTGGAGACGAGGTCGTCGACGACGCCGTGCCGCATGTCGCGGATCGTGTCGGCGACATCCTCCTGGCCCATCAGGTCGATCCTCTGCTCGAAGATCACCTTGCGCTGGTCGTTCATCACGTCGTCGTATTTCAGGATGTTCTTGCGCAGGTCGAAGTTGCGCGCCTCCACCTTCTGCTGCGCCTTCTCCAGCGCCCGGTTGATCCAGGGATGGACGATCGCCTCGCCCTCCTTCAGGCCGAGCTTCTGCAGCATCCCGTCCATGCGGTCGGAGCCGAAGATGCGCATCAGGTCGTCTTCGAGCGACAGGAAGAACTTGGAATGGCCGGGGTCGCCCTGGCGGCCCGAGCGGCCGCGGAGCTGGTTGTCGATGCGCCGGCTCTCGTGCCGCTCGGTGCCGATCACGTAGAGACCGCCGGCTGAGAGCGCCTTCTTCTTCAGATCGGCGACCTGGCGGCGGATCTTGTCTTCGGCGGCCTTCAGCTCGGCCTCATCCTCGATCGCGGTCAGCTCGTGGCGGATGCGCATGTCGGCGTTGCCGCCGAGCTGGATGTCGGTGCCGCGGCCCGCCATGTTGGTGGCGATCGTGATGGCGCCCGGCACGCCGGCCTGCGCGACGATATAGGCTTCCTGCTCGTGGTAGCGGGCGTTCAGGATCGCGAAGACCTTCTCGCGGCTGCCGCCGTCGGCGTCGTAGAGCTTGGAGAAGGCGTCGGCGTCCGAGAAGTCGTGCTGCTCGTAGCCCTGCTGCTTGAGGAGGTCGGCGAGGATCTCGGACTTCTCGATCGAGGTCGTGCCGACCAGCACCGGCTGACCGCGCGACTTGCAGTCGGCGATGAGCTGGATGATCGCGTCGTATTTCTCCGCATGGGTGCGGTAGACCTCGTCGT
>JBDHTH010000080.1:0-8848 GCA_039808545.1 Phreatobacteraceae bacterium
GCTGACCCCGGCGCGCGTCGCCGGCGCCGCGCGTCTGACGCGGCTGGTCGGGCTGGAGCGGCAGGTCCGCGTCGTCGAGGGCAATGTCATGGCGGTGCCGCTCGCGGAGGCCAGCGTCGATATCGTGGTCAGCCAGGAAGCATTCCTCCACGTGCCCGGCAAGGGCGAGGCGATTCGCGAGGCCTATCGCATCCTGAAGCCGGGCGGGCGCCTCGTCTTCACGGACTGGACGCCGCACCAGCGGCTCAGCGAGGAGGATGCGCGGCTGATGTGGGACGGGCTCGCGGCGCAGACGCTGCAGAGCGTCGACGGCTACCGAGCCCTCCTCGAGGCGGCCGGCTCCCACATCGTCGCGATCGACGATCTGACGGCCGAATGGGGCGTCGTCCTTGCGGAACGGCTCGCCATGTATCAGAAACTGCGCCGCGAGGCCGAGGCCGCCGGCACCGCCAGCGGACATGACGCCTTCCATCGCGCCTATATCCGCTTCGTTGCCCTGATGCAGGCGCGCATTCTCGGCGGCGCCCGCTTCACGGCGGAGAAATAACCCCTTCCGAATGGAATTCGCATGCAGGCGCTGTTCATCGGCCAGACCTATATCGACGTGACCTTCCTCGCCGACGAGATCCCGACCGGCGACGAGAAGACGGTGGCGCGCGACTATGCGGTGTCGTTCGGCGGCAACGCCGTCACGGCCGCCTTCTGCTCGGCCAAGCTCGGCATCGCGCCGGACCTCTTGACCTCGGTCGCCGACGACTGGCTCGGCCGGATGTTCCTCGACATGGCGGCGCGCTACAAGATCTCGGTGCATCACCGCAAGGTGCGGGAATCCTCGCTGTCCTTCATCATGCCGAAGGACGGCAAGCGCGCGATCGTGCGCGCCCGCGACGACGACTATCTGCATCCCTTCCCGCCGCTCAACCTCACGGGGTGCCGCGCGCTGCATCTCGACGGCCACCAGCCCGATGCCGCGATCGCCTATGCGAAGGCCTGCCGCGAGGCCGGCATCCTGACCTCGCTCGACGGCGGCGGGCTTCGCAGCAACACCCATGAGCTGCTCGAATTCATCGATGTCGCGATCGTCGCGGAGCGGCTCTGCGAGCAGATGGCGCTCTCCCCGGCTCAGATGCTGGGCTACCTCAAGTCGCGCGGCTGCCGGATCGGCGGCGTGACGCTCGGCGAGCGCGGCCTCGTCTGGTACGACGAGACGGGCGCCGAGCAGGTGCTGCCGGCCCTCGACGTGCCGATGGCGGAGGTCGTCGACACCAACGGCGCCGGCGACATCTTCCACGGCGCCTATGTCTATTCGGCGATGGCGCGGCCGGAGGCGCTCTGGCGCGAGCATTTCACTTTCGCGCGCGCCGCCTCCGCCTCCTCGATCCGCACCCTCGGCAACGAGGCGAGCCTGCCGAGCCTCGCCGATATCGAGGCCGTGATGGCGAAGTATCCGGAGAAGGCGGCGTCCGCATAGGACCGCGCATTGAAGCGGCGGCCGCCTTGATATACATTTCTTGCTCCGTATATCCATAGGAGGTGCGCGATGCGCGTGTCCAAATGGGGCAACAGCCTGGCGGTGCGCTTGCCCGCCGTGGTCGTCGAGGCGCTGCAGCTGAGCGAGGGCGACGAGATCGAGATCCACGCCCTCGACGCAAAGGGTATCGGCATCAAACGGAAGCCGACGCGGGCGGAACTGCTGGAGCGGCTGAGGGAATTCGAAGGGCGCCTACCGGCCGACTTCAAGTTCGATCGCGACGAGGCCAATGCCCGGTAGCTTCTTCGACACCAACGTTCTCGTCTATCTGGTGGTGAAGGATCCGGCGAAGAAGGATCGCGTCCGGGCGCTGTTCGACGACGGCAGCACCATCAGCGTTCAGGTGCTGAACGAGGTCGCGAATGTCGCGCGGCGCAAGGTCAAGCTGTCATGGCCGGAGATTCATCGGCTGATGTCGACGCTGCGCGAACTGTTGATCGTGCATCCGATGACGGTCGCCACGCATGAGCATGGGCTCCGTCTCGCGGAGCGCTACGGCTTTGCTACCTACGACGCCATGATCGTCGCGGCGGCGCTGGAGGCCGGGTGCGATACGCTGTGGTCGGAGGACATGCAGCACGGCATGCTCGTCTCGGACCGGCTCAGGATCTTCAACCCGTTTCGCGCGGGCTGAGGCGCCTCAGGCGAACTCCAGGATCACCGCGTCGACCTGCAGCGAATCGCCCGGTTTGGCGTGGACGGTCTTGATGGTGGCGTCGCGCTCGGCGCGCAGCAGGTTCTCCATCTTCATCGCCTCCACGACCGCCAGCGGCTCGCCGGCCTTGACCTCCTGGCCAGCCGCGACCGCGATCGAGACGACGAGGCCCGGCATCGGGCAGAGCAGCTTCTTGCCGCTGTCGCCGGCCGCCTTCACGGGCATCAGCGCGGCGAGCGCGGCCTCCCGCTCGGTATAGACGGTCGCGACGATCTCGATGCCGGCATGGGAGAGCGCGAAGCCGTTCATCGCCGGCTTCACCGCCATGGTGACGGGATCGCCGTCGATCGTGCCGCGCCAGACCTTCTCGCCCGGCACCCATTCGGAGCGCACGACATGCGTGTCGATCTCGCGGCCCTTGCCGTCGAGGAAGCGCACCGCGAGGTCGGGGCTGTCGTCATGCAGCATGACGCGATGGCTCTCGGCCCCCAGCATGACGACGCGCTCGCGCGCGAAGCGCACGGCCTTGGAGGTGCGAATCTGGTCGGCGATCATCCGCTTGCGGCGGTTGTAGACGTCGTCGACATGCGCCGCGACCGCCGCGAAGCGATGCGCCGCCTCTCCCTCCGGCGCGACGGCCGCGAAGCCGCCCGCATATTCCTCGGCGATGAAGCCGGTCGAGAGGCGGCCTTCCCGCCAGCGCGGATGCGCCATCAGCGAGGCGAGGAACGGGATGTTGTGGCGGATGCCCTCGATGACGAAGCCGTCGAGGGCTGCGGCCTGGGCCGCGATCGCCTCGCGCCGCGTCGGCGCGTGGGTGACGAGCTTGGCGATCATCGGATCGTAGTAGATCGAGATCTCGCCGCCCTCGTAGACGCCGGTATCGTTGCGGATCGTGACTCCGTCCGTAACCCTCTCCTCAGGCGGGCGGTAGACCACGAGGCGGCCGGTCGAGGGCAGGAAGTTGCGGTATGGGTCCTCGGCGTAGATGCGCGATTCGACGCTCCAGCCCTTCAGCGTGACGTCGTCCTGCTTCAGCTTCAATTTCTCGCCGGCGGCGACGCGGATCATCTGCTCGACGAGGTCGACGCCCGTGACGAGCTCGGTCACCGGATGCTCGACCTGCAGGCGGGTGTTCATCTCCAGGAAGTAGAAGGACTTGTCCTGGCCGGCCACGAACTCGACCGTGCCGGCGGAATCGTAGCCGACGGCCCTCGCGAGCGCGACGGCCTGCTCGCCCATGGCCTTGCGGGTCGCCGCGTCGAGCAGCGGGCTCGGCGCCTCCTCGATGACCTTCTGGTTGCGGCGCTGGATCGAGCATTCGCGCTCGCCGAGATAGATGGTGTTGCCGTGCTTGTCGCCCAGCACCTGAATCTCGATATGGCGCGGATCGACGATGAACTTCTCGATGAAGACGCGGTCGTCGCCGAAGGAGGACTTGGCCTCCGAGCGGGCGCGCGTGAAGCCTTCCGCCACCTCGGCGCGCGAATGGGCGATGCGCATGCCCTTGCCGCCGCCGCCGGCCGAGGCCTTGATCATCACCGGATAGCCGATCTCGTCGGCGATCCTGACGGCGTGCTTCTCGTCCTCGATGACGCCGAGATGGCCGGGCACGGTCGAGACCTTCGCCTTGGCGGCAGCCTTCTTCGACTCGATCTTGTCGCCCATGGCGGCGATCGCCTTGGCGTTCGGGCCGATGAAGGTGATGCCGGCCTTGGCGAGGGCCTTCGGGAAAGCCTCGCGCTCCGACAGGAAGCCGTAGCCGGGATGGACCGCCTCGGCGCCCGTGTCCTTGCAGGCCTGCACGATCTTGTCGATCACGAGGTAGGATTCGGCCGCCGCAGGGGGACCGATATGCACCGCCTCGTCGGCCATCTCGACATGCAGGGCATCCCGGTCGGCATCGGAATAGACCGCCACGGTCTTGATGCCCATGCGCCGCGCCGTCTTGATGATGCGGCAGGCGATCTCGCCGCGATTGGCGATCAGGATCTTCTTGAACATGCTTCCCCCGGCCCGCTTGTCCGCGGCCGGCGGGCGGGCCTCGGTCAACGGAATGTCATGCTGCAATTTCTAGACGCCGCTCAAAGCGCCGTCTACTGCAACGCAACATGTCCTAAAGTCGGGGATGAGGGCCTTCGACCGACCGCTTCGGACCTAATTCCTGCACGCGGAGAGGCGCTCGGCGCGGCGGATGGCGGCGACGTTGTCGCGCTCGATGCCGCTCAGCGGAACCTCCGCCTCCTCGTCATACTGGCAGCCGGCATTGCCGAACCGGCGGATGGCGCGGGCGGTCTTGAAGCAGTAGCCGCGCTCCTTGAAGATGGAGTTGCGGATCTCCCAGAGAACGCCGCAGGAGGCGTTGCGCGCGAGCTCTTCCGCATCGAACCGATGGCGGTCGGTGCAGCCCTGGCTGAAGCAGGCCGCACTGGCCTGGGGCGCGAAAAGAGTCGCCGAAACTAGCGCGGCAGCGGCCGTCGCCAGGAGAGAAACGTTGCGCATGTGCACCTCCGAACCTGCCCGGAGGTTGGCGCAGCTTCGCGCGCCGCGCAATGCGGCTCGCGCAAAGCCGTCCGGCGTCAAGCCGCCGCGAGAATGCCGTCGTCGACGATGTCGCCGCGCATGGCGACGGCCGGGCCGTACCAGGCCGGCGCCGCATGGGCTGCGTCGCGCACCGCGATGAGGGCCGTCAAGGCAAGCGCCGAGGGCGCGGCGTCGTAGATCGCGCAGAGCCAGTTGGCGTCGGCTTCGTCGAGGGTGCCGGTCGGGCGGACGTCGAAGACGAAGTGGTCGACGACGCTGGTCACGAAGAACGCGGCCCAGTCGGCCGGCTTCTCGATCCGGCGCGTCTCGAAGGCGAAGAAGCGCGTGATCGTCTGGCGATCGAACATGCCTTCCGTGCTCGCCCTGTAGAGCGCCGTCAGATCCGCGCGGCACAGCCGGCCATTGGCTTCCGCATCCCCGAGAATGACATCGACATCGTTCATCATTGACCTGCCTCCGCCGGATCTCTGCCCGGTCTGCACGAAAAGATTGGCAGGGGTCGCTTTCCCACTTCCTAACCGGGAGGCGCGGTCTTCCGGCACGGTAAACCGCCGGCAAAGCCGCATGGTTTCGAGAGTCTTGCCGGCGCGATCAGGCCGCTTGCCGAATTAGTTGCTTCAGGCAATAGTATACCGATACGGAGGAGCGGCGGATGATCGAAGACCGGGATATCGCGGCGGTGCGCCGCTTCAACCGCGCCTATACGCGGCATGTCGGCGCGCTGGAGGAGCACCTGCTCGACAGCCCGTTCTCGCTGACCGAGGCGCGCATCCTCTACGAGCTGGCGCAGCGCGCCGGCCTCACCGCCTCCGACCTCGCGGCCGAGACGGCGCTCGACGCGGGCTATCTCAGCCGGACACTGAAGCGCCTCAGGGAGGCCGGGCTGATCGCGCGGGAAACGTCACGCGAGGACGGAAGGCGCGAGCTTCTGGCGCTCACGGCCGACGGCCAGGCCGCTTTCGCGCCGCTCGATGCCGCGAGCGATGCGCAGGTGCGCGGCGTGCTCGACCGGCTCGAGGAGGCCGAACGGCGCGCATTGCTGGACGCGATGGCGACGATCCTGCGTCTGATCGAGCCTTCCGAGCCACCCGGCGGCAACCCATCGGGCGAAACGGTCCTGCGCGAGCCGCGGCCGGGCGATATCGGCTGGATCATCCACCGGCAGGCACGGCTCTACCATGCCGAATACGGCTGGGACTGGACGTTCGAGGCGCTGCTCGCCGAGATCTCGGCCGCCTTCATCCGGAATTTCGATCCGACCTTCGAGCGCTGCTTCGTCGCCGAGCGGGATGGCGCGATCGTCGGCGCCGCCTTCGTGGTGCGCGACAGCGACACGGTCGCCAAGCTGCGCATGGTCTATGTCGAGCCCGATGCGCGCGGCGCCGGCATCGGCCAGCAACTGGTGGAGGCGGCGCTCGCCTTCGCGCGTGTCGCCGGCTACGCCCGCATGACGCTCTGGACCAACGACGTGCTGACGGCCGCCGCCCGACTCTATCGCCGCACCGGCTTCGCGCTCGTTCGCGAGGAGCACCACCATGCCTTCGGCAAGGATCTCGTCGGGCAATATTACGAGCGCGATCTGTAGATAGATCGGAATTCGAATTCCGACCTGACGATATCCGGATTATCGGAGGGTTGTTCCGGCGCCATGTCGCGCGGATCCGGCCAAGCCACTGGCGCTTCGCGCGCCGATGCGGTTTCCTGCGGGCGCGGAGCAGCGACACAGAGAGCATGGGGGAAGCGATGACGAAGACCGTGTTCATCACCGGCGCGGGCGGCGGCATCGGCGGCGCCACCATGCGGGCCTTCGCGAGCGCCGGATGGCGGGTGATCGCCGCCGACCTCGATACCGACCGGATCGAGCCGATCCTCGACGAGTATGTCGATGACGGCCATGAGAGCGTCGTGCTCGACGTCGCCGATGCCGACGCGGTCGATGCGGTGATCGACGCCCTGCATGAGCGGCATGAGCGGATCGACGCGCTCGTCAATGTCGCGGGGCTGCTGCAGGACATCGTCACGCTGGAAGAGCTGGACGACACGCTGCATCGCCGGATCTGGGACGTGAACTATTTCGGCACCTTCCATTGCTGCCGTGCCTTCGCGCCATGGATGCGCGAGGCGGGGGGCGGCTCCATCGTCAACATCTCGTCGATCAACGCGCATCGCCCGCTCCCGCTGCTCGCCTATGCGCCGAGCAAGGTGGCGGTGGCGGCGCTCACCGAGATCCTGGCGGCCGAGCTCGGCCCGGCCGGCATCCGCGTCAACGCGGTGGCGCCAGGCTTCACGCTGACCCCGGCCTTCCAGAAGAAGATCGATACCGGCCAGCGCGATCCGGCGGCGATGAAGGCGGCGGCGGCGCTGCGCCGCATGGTCGAGCCCGACGAGGTGGCGGACGCGATCCTGTTCCTCTGCTCGCCGGCGGCGCGCGCCATCACCGGAACGAGCCTCGTCGTCGACGCCGGCTGGACCTCCTCGGTGCACCACCTGACCTATGGGATGAGCCGAGTGGCGGGGACGACCTAGCCGTTCGGCAGCGCCGCGTCGGAAATGCGGAAGCGCACCCGCTCGGTGCCCTGCCAGCGCTCCATCACGGCGCTGCCGGCGAGGTGCAGCGCCTCGCCGCGCCGGCTGAGCAGCGCATCGCCAAGCGGCTGGCCGGCGGCGCGGAAGGCGATCGCGCCGATGCTGGCGCCGTCGCCCGCCTGGAGCTGGGCGCGCACATGCCCCTGCCCGACCACATCCGCGAAGGCGATGCGGTGCGCGGGCAGCGCCAGCACGGGCTGCGGATTGCCGGCGCCGAACGGGCCGGCGGTCTCGATCTGGTCGATCAGGCGCGGGACGAGCGCGCCGGCGCTGAGCGCGGCGTCGATCTTCAGGGCGCGATCGCGGCGCGCCGCCGCGATCTCCTCCCCGAGGGCCGCGTCGAGATAGGAGCGGAAGGCGGCCAGCGCCGCCTTGTCGATGGTGATGCCGGCCGCCATCGCGTGGCCGCCGCCTTTGATCAACAGTCCGTCGGCCACCGCCCGGCGCACCGCGCGGCCGAGATCGACGCCGGGAATAGAGCGCCCCGAGCCGGTTCCGAGCTGGCCGCGATCGAAGGCGATCGCGAAGGCGGGGCGCTCGTGGCGCTCCTTCAGCCGCGCCGCGATCAGGCCGAGCACACCCGGATGCCAACTCGGCGACGAGGTGACGATCGCATGCGCCTCGGCGCCGCCGACCAGCTCCGCGGTCACCTCCGCCTCGGCCTCGGCGAGCATGGCGAGCTCCATGGCCTGGCGCTCGGCGTTGAGGCGGCCCAGATCGGCCGCGATCTTGCCGGCCTCGATCGTGTCCGAGGTGGTCAGCAGGCGGGCGCCGAGGCCGGCATCGCCGATCCGCCCGCCGGCATTGATGCGCGGGCCGAGCAGGAAGCCGAGATGATAGGGGGTGGGCGGGCCGTCGAGATTGGCGGCGTCGACCAGCGCCGTGAGGCCCACACGCTGACGGCGGCGCATCACCTCCAGCCCGCGCAGCACGAAGGCGCGGTTGAGCCCCTTGAGCGGCACCACGTCGGCGACGGTGCCGAGCGCGACGAGGTCGAGAAGATCGCGGAGATCCGGCTCGGGCCGCACCGCGCTCCAGAAGCCGCGCCGGCGCAGCTCGCGATTGACCGCCACGACCAGCAGAAAGACGACGCCGACGGCGGCCAGATGCCCCTGCCCCGACAGATCGTCCAGCCGGTTCGGATTGACCAGCGCCGTGACCTCCGGCAGCACTTCGTCCGCCTGGTGATGGTCGGCGACGACCACGTCGAGGCCGCGCGCCATCGCGTCTTCCAGCACCTGGTGGCTGGTCGTGCCGCAATCGACCGTCACGAGCAGGTGCGCGCCCTGCGCGGCGATCTCCTCGATGGCGGCCGCGTTCGGCCCGTAGCCCTCGATCAGGCGGTCCGGGATGCGGATGCGGGGGTCGAGCCCGGCGGCCTGCAGGAAGGTGGCGAGCAGCGCCGAGGCGGTCGCGCCGTCGACGTCGTAGTCGCCGAAGATGGCGACGGCCTCGCCGCGCTCCGCCGCATCGGCGAGGCGCGCCGCGGCGGCATCCATGCCGACGAGGGACGAGGGGTCGGGCATCGTCTC
>JBDHTH010000081.1:0-8843 GCA_039808545.1 Phreatobacteraceae bacterium
GTGCTGTGGGCGCGGCGCTTCTTCCCCGAGTTGGCCGCCGTCGAAGGCGATCGCGGGGCGCGCGACGTCATCGCGCGCTATCCCGATGCGGTGACGCATGTGGATTTTCCCGATGCCGCGGTGCTCGTCGATCTCGACACGCCGGAAAGCCTGGCGGCCTTCCGCAACCGCCACGAAACCGCGAAATAGCCTCGCGGACAGCGAATCGATGCCGCGCGGCAGCCGGCTCGATCCGGGCGGGAGGCGCTGCGTTGGCCGGCGAAGGCTCTATTCCCCGGCAATCCGTCGGCGGAATGCGGTCGAAATGTGGCCTTTCTGCAACGTGACGCCGAGAAACCACACCTGCGCGAGCGCGACCGGGTCAGCCTATTTCTACCGAAACAAGCCGATGTTAACGCTTGGCTGTCTCCATATGACGATCCCGACACCGGGTCGGGGGGCACCGGAAGGAACACTAAAATGGCTCGTAAAATCGCCGCCGTTATTCTCTGCACGCTCGCCGTCGCGTCCGTCGCCGCTTGCGCCAAGCCGGTCAAGCCGGCGCCGGTCGTCGTGGTGAAGTGATAATTCGTCGAGCTCGATGAATTAGGGCCGGCCTTCGGGCCGGCCTTTTCTTTTGGCTCGTATGGTCAGGCGAGCGAGTAGCGCGACTGAGCGCTGGTGACGAGCTCCATCGCGGTGCCGAAGGCGCTCTCGAACATCCGGATGACGCGCGGGGCGCGGCGGAACCGCGCCTGCACGATCGCCAGCAATTCCAGCATGACCTCGACATTGGCGGCCGCGATGTCGATCGTCGACAGCCCGGCGCCGCGGCAAAGCGCGTCGATCGCCGCCATCTCGGCGGCCGGCGGATCCTCGCCGCTGACGATCGCCACCCACAGCCCCGTATGCGCGTCGGCAAGCCGGTAGGCATCGCCGATCGCGTCGGGGAGCAGGGCCCCGTAATGCTCGATGAGGCAATCGCGGACGAGCGGCTCGCTCCACACCGAAAGATAGGGTTCGGCTTCGCCGAGCACCGGATCGGGCAGTTCGACCATCATGCTGTCTCTCGTCGCGGAATGCGGGCCCAGCCAGCGGCGCCCGTCGGAGAGCATCGTTCGTCAACCTTAAGGAAGCGCAAATTCGCCGCAATTGACGAAACTTTTCGCATTCGCGCGGCCGTCGTCACGAACCGATCGCGACCATTCACATTTTCTTTAAATGTCGAACCGGACACTCAATTCCGGCGTCCACCTTTCAGGTGGTGGCCCATAAAATGCTTCGGGGAGGAAGTGCAACTCGTCGTTTGAGGAGATGCCTTCATGGTTTCGACCGACTTCGTGAAGCGGCTCGCCGGCTATGGCCTGACGACCGCCGAGATTCTCTACCGGATGCCGGACCATCCGGGCCTCGTGCAGAGCTTCCTTTGGCAGGAATACGACATCGCGCCGCGCTTTCCCGAGCTCAAGCGCTTCCTCGATTTCTGGATGCGCAGCCTCGACGGACCGCTGGTCAGCGTGCGGATCGCCCATGCCAAGCTGCTGACGCCCGCCGAGGTGCGGCTGGTCGGCTCGGAATATCGGCTGCATTGAAGCGCGGCAGGCTTCTGCAGGCTTGATATGGGACGGCGAGATCCGTCGCCTGTGCAACTCGGCGCATGATGTTCGGCTGACACATATTTCGGCCAGGACGGCTTCGGTCCCGTTTCGGCTTGCGCTCGCCACATTTGCCGGTAGAAGAAGGGGCTTCCGAGGCCAGCCGGACTTTTTTGGTGACTTTTCAAACCCCGCCGCGAACGTCCGAGTTGCTCTCGGCCATTGCCGCGGCTCATGCCGACAGGTCGGTGTCCGTCGCCGAGATCATGCATGCCCTGCGCGGGCGTGCCTTCGGCATGGCGTTCCTGATCTTCGCGCTGCCGAACTGCCTGCCGATGCTGCCGGGCATCTCGGTGATCGCCGGCCTCGTCATCATCCTGATCGCGGCGCAGCTCGTCATCGGGCGGCTCGAGCCCTGGCTGCCGCGGCGCCTCGCGGCCCGCGAGATCGACGGCGCGACCCTGTCGCGGCTGTTCACCCGCGCCGCGCCCTGGATCGCCAGGCTCGAGCGGGTCGCGCGGCCGCGCGCCAGCCTGCTGGTCGGCCTCGCGGCGCAGCGCTTCGTCGGCCTGCTCGTGCTGTGGATGGCATTGCTGATGATGGCGCCCGTGCCGTTCATCGGCAACATCCCGCCCGCCATCGCGATCGTGATTCTCTCGGTCGGGCTGATCGAGCGCGACGGCTATTTCGTCATCGCGGGGCTCTTCGCGGCGGCCATCGCGACCTTTCTGATCGGCGGCGCGGTGTTCGGCGTGATCGAGGCGGTCCAGCGCTGGGTGATCTGACCGGCCGCGCTACTTCTGCGGCGCCACGCCGCCGGGCTTATAGGGCGGGCGCGGGATCGCCATATGGGCGGCGCGCAGGGCCTGCGACCAGCTTTCCCTGAGGCTTTGGAAATAGGGCTCGCCCGGCTCCACGCGGTAGACGAGCTCGGGCGCCACCACGTCGCGCCGCATCACCAGCAGGTCGATCGGCGGGCCGACGCTCAGGTTGGAGCGCATCGTCGAATCCATCGAGATCAGCCCGATCTTCAGCGCGTCGTAGAGATCGGTCTCGTGGCCGACCGCGCGGTCGAGGATCGGCTTGCCGTATTTATGCTCGCCGATCTGCAGATAGGGCGTATCGATCGTGCATTCGATGAAATTGCCCGCCACATAGATCATGAACAGGCGCAGGCGGCTGCCCGCGATATGGCCGCCGAACAGGAAGGAAAGGTCGAAGCGCAGCTCGTCCTCGTCGAAGGCGCGGCTATAGGTCGCGTGCACCTTGCGGATGGCGCGGCCGACGCGCTGGGCGGCCTGGAACATGGTCGGCGCGTTGAGCAGCGTCTCGACCTCGCCGGTCTCGGTGTTCTCGACGCCCTCGTTGAGCAGGCTGACCACCGATTGGGTGAGCGAGAGATTGCCGGCCGAGGCCAGCGCCAGGCAGCGGTCGGGCCCCGCGAACATGTGCAGCTTGCGGAAGGTCGAGATGTTGTCGAGCCCGGCATTGGTGCGGGTGTCCGACAGCAGGACCAGCCCCTGGCTGACCAGGATTCCACAGCAATAAGTCATTCGCTTTGTCCCGCGGGCTTGCGCTCGGCCGAAGTGGCGGGGAATCGTCCGATCGGCCGGCCGCGACGCTTTGCCGCTTTATAGGGCAGGGCGAGCCAGCCGCAAGGCGGCAACGGCTGGGAATATGGGTTTAGAGTTCGAGCATGATCTTCTCCGAAAACCGGTTCCCACTTTTCGGGATCATGCTCTAGCCGAAGGGCGGCGACTGGATCTGTGTCTGGTTCTGCGCGGTGCGCTGGTTGCGCGCCTCGTAGACGTCGACGGAGACCTCCATATGGATGCCGCTCGCGCCATAGGCGGTGCCGCGGATCGGCGTCGCGCCGAGCACGTCGAGGCCGATCGCGACGCGGATATGCTGCTCGGTCGGGCAGATCCGGTTGGTCGGGTCGAAGCCGATCCAGCCGAAGCCCTCGACATAGAGCTCGGCCCAGGCATGGCCGGCGAGCTGGCGCGTGATCCCGTCGTTGCGCTTGAAATAGCCGCCGACATAGCGCGCCGGCATGCCGAGATGCCGGGCCGCCGCGATGAGGATATGGGTCAGGTCCTGGCAGACGCCGCGCTTCGCCGCGAAGGCCTCGGCGGCGGTGGTCGCGGGCTCGGTCGCAAGCGTGTCGAACGCCATGGCGTCGGCCAGCGCCTCGTTGAGCGCATGGGCGCGCTGCAGGGGGCCGCTCGCGCCTGCAACCGCCTCCTCGGCGAAGGCCGTGATCGCGGCATCGGCTTCGGTGAGCGGGGTCTCCCGCAGGAACAGGGCCGGCGCGAAGCGCTCCACGCTTCCGTAGAGGACGCCGGCGGTATCGACCGTCTCGATGACGCCGCTCGCCGTCACGCTGAACTCGGGCACGGCGCCGTCGAGGCTGAAGGCGTGCGTGATGTTGCCGAACGCATCCTCGCGCTGATGAAGCTGGCAGTCCGGCTCCACGTCGATGCGCCAGTTGACGACGTGCTGGCCGTCATGGGGGCGGGGAGTGAGGCGCAGCGTCTGGATCAGCCCGCGGCCGGGCTGCGCATAGGTGAAGCGGGTGGTGTGGCTGACATTGATGCGCATCGCCGCCGCCCTACACCAGATATTGCGTCGTGACCGACTGGCTGAGCCGGTTGTTGTCGGCGATGAAGGCCTGGATGTATTCGTGCAGGCCGGACTGGAAGATGTCCTCGATGCGTGTCGTGGCGAGGCGCGTGCGGATGGCGCGCGCCTGCCGCTGCGCCGGCCCCTGGCGACCATGCGCGTCCGAGATCAGCTCCAGATGGCGCACGACGCCGTCGTAGCAGGAATAGAGCGAGCGCGGCATCGCCGGGTTGAGGATCAAAAGGTCGGCGACCAGCCAGGGCTTCACGCTGTCGCGATAGACCCAGTGATAGGCCGTGACCGAGGAGACGGCGCGCAGGATCGCGGCCCATTGCATGTAGTCGAGCGAGCCGCCGACCCGCTCCGTCACCGGCAGCAGAACGTGATATTTCACATCGAGGATGCGCGCCGTGGTGTCGGCGCGCTCGACATAGACGCCGAGCCGCGTGAACCAGTAGGATTCGCTGCGCAGCATCGAGCGGTAGGCGGAGCCGTCGAAGCGCAGCGACACGGCCTTCACCCATTCCAGGAACCGGCCGGCCTCCTCGCCCTGCAGCTTGCGGCCGCTATAGGCGCGCAGGTCCAGCCAGGCCGTGTTGATCGCCTCCCACATGTCGACGGTCAGCGAGGTGCGCACCGCGCGGGCATTGGAGCGGGCGATCTCCAGGCAATTGGCGATCGAGCCGGGATTGTCGGGCGAGAGCGTCAGGAACTCGGTGACGTTGGCCTCGTTCGCGGTGTCGTAGCGCTCGAAGAAGGCGTCGGCCGCGCCGGCCGATTCCAGGCACGATTCCCACTCGTTGGAGGCCTTGTCGGCGCTCGTCGGGGCGTTGGCGAGGCGCTGCGTGGCGTCGAGGATGCGGGCGAGGGACTCGGCGCGCTCGACGTAGCGGGACAGCCAGTAGAGGCTGTCGGCATGGCGGGACAACATGGGCTCAGATCTCCGTCATGCTCGGCGTGAAACGCGTCGGGTGAGGTCTGCGGACGCTCTCAGACATCGAGCACCCATGTGTCCTTGGTGCCGCCTCCTTGGCTCGAATTGACGACCAGCGATCCTTCCTTGAGCGCGACGCGCGTCAGCCCGCCCGGCACGATCCGGACGCCGTCGCGGCCCGTCAGCACGAAGGGGCGCAGGTCGACATGGCGCGGCGCGAGGCCGCTTTCCACGAAGGTCGGGGCCGTCGACAGAGCTAGCGTCGGCTGGGCGATGAAGCCGTCCGGCGCCGCCTTGATCTTCTCGGCGAAGGCCTCGCGCGTCGCCTTGTCGGCGGCGGGGCCGATCAGCATGCCGTAGCCGCCCGAGCCATGGACTTCCTTCACGACCAGCTCATGCAGATGCTCCAGCACGTATTTCAGCGCGTCGGGCTCACGGCAGCGCCAGGTCGGCACGTTCTTCAGGATCGGCTCCTCGCCGAGATAGAAGCGCACGATGTCGGGCATGTAGGAGTAGATCGCCTTGTCGTCGGCGACGCCAGTGCCGATCGCGTTGGCGAGCGTCACCTTGCCGGCGAGATAGGCGCCGACGAGGCCCGGCACACCGAGCGCGGAATCGGGGCGGAAGGCGAGGGGATCGAGAAAGTCGTCGTCGATGCGGCGATAGATCACGTCGACGCGCTTCGGCCCCTGCGTCGTGCGCATGTAGACGATCTCGTCGCGCACGAAGAGGTCGCGCCCCTCCACCAGCTCCACGCCGACGCGGTCGGCCAGGAAGGAATGCTCGTAATAGGCCGAGTTGTAGGGGCCGGGCGTCAGCACCGCGACGGTCGGATCATCGCCCGCGGAGCTCGGGGCGGCGGATTTCAGCGTCTTCAGCAACTCGTCCGGATAGTTCTCGACCGGCGCGACGCGGTGGCTGGCGAACAGCTCCGGGAAGAGCCGCATCATCACCTCGCGGTTCTCCAGCATGTAGGAGACGCCGGAGGGCGTGCGGGCATTGTCCTCGAGCACGTAGAAGGTCTCGGCATCCACCCGCACCATGTCGATGCCGGCGATATGGACCCAGATGTCGTGCGGCGCCTTCTGCCCGTTCATCTCCGGGCGGAAGGCGGGGTTGGAATAGATCATCTCGGCCGGCAGCTTGCCGGCGCGCAGGATCTCGCGGCGGTTGTAGACGTCGTCGAGAAAGGCGTTGAGCGCCTTGACGCGCTGGGTGAGGCCCTTCTGAAGGAGCCCCCACTCGTTGGAATCGATGACGCGGGGCACCACGTCGAAGGGGATGAGGCGCTCATTGGCGGTCGGGTCGCCATAGACCGCGAAGGTGATGCCGATGCGGCGGAAGAGGGCTTCGGCGTCGCGCTGCCGGGCCGCCAGGCGCTCCGTGGGCATGGCGTCGAGCCACGGGCCGAGCTTGGCATAGGCAGGACGAATCGTCCCGTCGGTGCCCTTCATTTCGTCGAAGATCGGATCTGGCATCGCTCCCCCTTGGCCCGGCTTGATTCTAGGCTAGCGTCAAATTCTCAGGTTGCAAAAGACCAAATCGCAGGCAGCCTGCGGGCAAGCGCGGCGGCGCTTGCCGGCGGATGCGGCAGGCTGCTACCAGCGGAGCCGGCCAGGGCAGGAGGGCATCGATGTCGGATCAGGTCGCAATCGTTAAGGCGGCGCTGCTGGTGATTGGCGACGAGATCCTCTCGGGCCGCACCAAGGACAAGAATATCGGCACCATCGCCGATTTCCTCACGGCGCGCGGCATCGACCTGAAGGAAGTCCGGGTCGTGGCCGACGAGGAGGACGACATCGTCGCGGCGCTCAATGCGCTGAGGGCGCGCTACGACTACGTGTTCACGACCGGCGGCATCGGGCCGACGCATGACGACATCACGGCCGACGCGGTCGCCAAGGCGTTCGGGGTCGGCATCGACTACGACCCGCGCGCCGTCGCGATGCTGAAGGAGCGTTTCGCCGACCACGAGCTCAACGAGGCGCGGATGCGGATGACGCGCATCCCGGCCGGCGCCGACCTGATCGCCAACGCGGTCTCCAAGGCGCCGGGCTTCAGGATCGGCAACGTGCATGTGATGGCGGGCGTGCCCTCGATCATGCAGGCGATGCTGGAGGTGATCGGCCCAACCCTGAAAAGCGGCGCGCAGGTCTATTCCGAGACCATCCTCTCCAACTCGAAGGAGGGCGATTTCGGCAGCCCGCTCGCGGCGATCGCCAAGGAGCATCCGAAGACCACGATCGGCTCCTATCCGTTCTTCGCCGAGGACGGGCCGAACGCCAATATCGTCATCCGCTCGCGCGATCTGGAGGCGCTGAAGGCCGCGCGGCTGGCGGTCGAGGCGATGCTGGTCGAGGTGCGGGGTCGTTAAGGCCTTAAGTGCAACGCCCTTGCGCGGCGCGCGCCCGCAGCGCCAAATAGTGGAATGGATATGAACCTCGGACGCCGGCGGCCCGTCTAAGCACGGGCTTCGGGCGGGCCGAAGCCTGCCAGAGAGTTCGGTTCCTCCATGTCATCCTCAAGCGATACGAAGCAGCAGTCGCGCCTCTCCCTCGCGACGGTGTCGCTGTTCGTCGCGGCGCTGTCGCTCGGCTCGTCCTTCTATCAGGGCTATCTCAACACGCGGAATATCGAGATCGTGCAGCGCAACGTGGCGCGAGCGGAGTATATCCGGACCTGCAAGGAGACGATCGAGGCGTATTTCCAGATCAAGCTGAAGACCGCGATGCTGATCGATCATTCGCGCGAGCGCACCGTGCTGCAGCGCAACACAGGCGACACGATGGTGGCGCTCGACGCCGCCAACACGGTCAGCCGCTTCAAGGCGCTCGGCACCTATCTGGCGAATTTCCACGGCGAGCCGATCCGCGCCCAGTACACGCAGCTTTCCAACGAGCTGGAATCGATCATCGGCCGGGCCGGCTCGGACGGAAAACCGGTCGAAGTCCTGTTCGAGAGCGCCGACAAGCTGTTCACGGCCATGAACGAGAACTGCTCGAACCTGTCGCGCATCGGCCCCACCTGATTATGATCGCGGTTCAATGGTTTATCGCCCGGCGGCGCAAAATTCGTCGCCGGCGCGCTTGCATCCGCGCGGCATTTTGCGAGGAATAGCGTCACGCGTTCCGCGCCGGCTCGGCGCGGCCAACAAGACCCGGCTTCGGGCGTACAGGGAGAGACGGCATGGCCGATACAGCTTTCGACATCATCGTCATCGGCTCGGGGCCGGGCGGCTATGTGACCGCCATCCGCGCGGCGCAGCTCGGCTTCAGGACCGCCATCGTGGAGCGCGAGCATCTGGGCGGCATCTGCCTCAACTGGGGCTGCATCCCGACCAAGGCGCTGCTGCGCTCGGCCGAGATCTATCACTACATGCAGCATGCCAAGGATTATGGCCTCTCGGCCGAGAAGGTCGGCTTCGACGCCAAGGCGGTGGTGCAGCGCTCGCGCGCCGTGTCGGGCCGCCTCAATATGGGCGTCGGCGGGCTGATGAAGAAGAACAAGATCCAGGTGATCTGGGGCGAGGCCAAGCTCGGCAAGGCCGGCGAGGTGATCGTCGCCAGCCCGGCCAAGGCGCCGATGCAGCCGCAGCACGCGCCGCCCCGCGGCACGATCGGCGCGGGCACTTACAAAGCCAAGCATATCATCGTCGCCACCGGCGCCAGGCCCCGCGTGCTGCCCGGCCTCGAGCCCGACGGCAAGCTGGTCTG
>JBDHTH010000082.1:0-8784 GCA_039808545.1 Phreatobacteraceae bacterium
TTCGGCCTGCTGCGCGACGACGGCACGACGTCGGCCGGCTGCTGGATCTATACCGGCTGCTGGACGGAGCGCGGCAACAACATGGCGCGCCGGGACAATCACGACCCCGGCGATTCCGGCGCTTTCTCGAACTGGGCCTTCTCCTGGCCCGCCAACCGGCGCATCCTCTACAATCGCGCCTCGGCCGACATGGAGGGCAAGCCCTGGGATCCGAGCCGGCGGCTCGTATGGTGGAACGGCACGCAATGGGGCGGCTTCGACGTCCCCGACATCGCGGTGACGGCCAAGCCCGACCAGGTGATGCCCTTCATCATGTGCGAGGAAGGCACCTCGCGCCTGTGGGTGCGCGGCCTGATGCGCGACGGGCCCTTCCCGGTCCATTACGAGCCGTTCGAGAGCCCGATCGCCAACCCGATCAACCCGAAGATCCGCGGCAATCCCGTGGCGCGGGTCTTCCCGGACGATCTGCCGCATTTCGGCGACGCGAAGGACTTCCCCTACGCGGCCGTCACCTATCGCCTGACCGAGCATTTCCACTTCTGGACGAAGCATGTCTGGGTGAACGCGGTGCTGCAGCCCGAGCAGTTCGTCGAGATCTCGGAGCAGCTCGCCAAGGAGAAGGGCATCGAGAAGGGCGGCTGGGTCCGGGTGTGGTCGAAGCGCGGAGAGATCAAGGCCAAGGCCGTGGTCACCAAGCGCATCAAGCCGATGATCTGCGACGGCAAGACCGTGCATGTGATCGGCGTGCCGCTGCATTGGGGCTTCACGGGCGTCGCCAGGAAAGGCCACGCGACCAACGCGCTGAGCCCATCGGTGGGCGACGCCAATATCGAGACACCGGAAACCAAGGCGTTCCTGGTGAATATCGAGCCGACTTCGGCTCCGGTCGCGTAAGGGAGGGCTGAACGATGGCTTCGCTTCAGACCCAGGACATCGTCAGGCGCTCGGCGACGACATTCACGCCGCCGGTCGCCCGATCGACCGCCATTCAGGTCGCCAAGCTGATCGACACGTCGAAATGCATCGGCTGCAAGGCCTGCCAGGCGGCGTGCCTCGAATGGAACAACCTGCGCGAGGAGGTGGGGATCAATACGGGTGTCTACGACAACCCGCACGACCTCACCCCCAATAGCTGGACCCTGATGCGGTTCACCGAATACGAGAACCCCGAGAGCGGCAATCTCGAATGGCTGATCCGCAAGGACGGCTGCATGCATTGCGCCGATCCGGGCTGCCTGAAGGCCTGCCCCTCGCCCGGCGCGATCGTGCAGTACACCTCCGGCATCGTCGACTTCGTCTCGGAGAACTGCATAGGCTGCGGCTATTGCGTGAAGGGCTGCCCCTTCAACATTCCGCGCATCTCCAAGGTCGACAACAAGGCCTACAAGTGCACGCTGTGCTCCGACCGCGTCGCGGTCGGCCAGGCACCGGCCTGCGCCAAGGCCTGCCCGACCCAGGCGATCTCCTTCGGCTCGAAGGAGGACATGAAGGACCTCGCCGGCAAGCGGATCAAGGACCTGACGTCGCGCGGCTTCGCCAAGGCCGGGCTCTACGATCCGCCGGGCGTCGGCGGCACGCATGTGATGTATGTGCTCCATCACGCCGACAAGCCGATGCTCTACGCGAACTTGCCTGAGAACCCGCGCATCTCGCCGATCGTGGAGGTCTGGAAGGGCGTGACCAAATATGCCGGCCTCGCGGTGATCGGCGCGATCGCGGTCGCCGGCTTCTTCCACCATATGGTGGCGGGGCCGAACGAGGTGACGCGCGAGGATGAGGAGAAGGCCGCGGAGCTGGAGCGGGACGATCTGGAACGGGAAAGGGCATAGGCCATGGCGATCGTCTACGGCGACGAAAAGCGGCTCGGCCGGATGCATCCCGACCGGATGCATCACGAGGAGGAGGTCGTCCAGGAGGTGACGATGGTCGACCGCTACACGGCGGGCGCCCGCATCAACCACTGGATCACGGCGATCAGCCTCGTGCTGCTGGCGCTCAGCGGGCTTTCGCTGTTCCACCCCTCGCTGTTCTGGCTGACCAACCTGTTCGGCGGCGGGCAGATGACGCGCGAGATCCATCCCTGGATCGGGGTGGTGCTGGCATTCTCATTCCTCGGGCTGTTCCTCCGGTTCTTCAAGTACAATTTCTGGAACGCCGACGACACGCGCTGGATGGGCCAGATCGGCGACGTGATGGCGGGCCGGGAGGAGAAGCTTCCCGAGGTCGGGCGCTACAATGCCGGGCAGAAGATGGTGTTCTGGTCGATGTCGCTCCTGATCATCGTCCTGTTCGCCACCGGGCTCGTCATCTGGGACCAGTATTTCTACGCCTCCACCTCGATCGAGCAGAAGCGCTGGGCGGTGCTCATCCATGCGATCGCGGCGATCGCCGCCATCGCGGTGTGGATCGTGCATGTCTACGCGGCGATCTGGGTGCGCGGCACCGTGCGCGCCATGACGCGCGGCTCGGTGACGGGCGGCTGGGCCTGGCGCCACCACCGCAAATGGCTCCGCCAGGTCTTCGGCCGCGGCGGCAAGCCGGCGGCATAGAGGGCCGGCCTGACCTGCTCGCCGCAATCGTCATACCCGCGCAGGCGGGCCATGACTTGGCGATGGCGTAGCCCGAAAGGGCGCTTTACGGCTGTGCCTTTGCCTCCTCCAGCGCCATCTGCCAGAAATCGGCCTCCAGGCGCGAGGCTTCGGCGAAGAGGGCTGCGAGCTCAGCGAAGCGCTGTTCGGTCATGGCGCGCGCCGCGAGGCGGTCGAGATGGGCGCGGGCGGCGGCCGCGACCGCCTGGTAGGGTGCGCCGGCATATTCCGCGATCCAGTCGCGATAAGGATGGTCGGCCGCGACCGCGCCGGACGGCGCCAGGGCGCGGCCGATCTCGGCATAGCCGATGACGCAGGGGCTGAGCGCGACATTGAGGTCGAGCAAGTCGCCGGCGGCGCCGCAATCGAGCACGAAACGCGTATAGGCGACGGTCGCGCGATGCTCGCCCGCCGCCTCGAGCGCCGCCGGCGTCAACCCCCAGCGGCCACAGAGACGCACATGCAGGCCGAGCTCGACATCGAGGATCGCGTCCAGCCCGGCCTTGGCGGCGCGCATATCGGCGAGGCAGCGGCTCTTATAGGTGGCGAGCGCATAGGCGCGGGCGAACTGGATGAGAAATAAGTAGTCCTGCACGAGATAGGCGCGGAAGGCCGGCTCCGGCAGCGTGCCGGCGCCGAGCATCTTCACGAAAGGATGCTCGACATAGCCGCGCCATTCGGCCGAGGCTGCCGCCCGCAGGCGCTCGAAGACATCCATGGCTTCCTCCTCGGTCCGGCCGCGCCCTCGCCTCTACAGACTCCCGCCTGCCCTGTCAGCCCTCGGCCGAAAGGCTAAGGCGCGCCGGGCGCCGCGAGCTTGCGGCGCGGCGGCGATGCGCCATACTCGGGGCCGAACGTCCCGCGGCGCGGGCGGACGGGGTGCCGGCCGGCACCGGGAGGTCCGCGCGGCGGACAGGTCCGAACCCGGCTTCCGAGTATCCGCCCATGCGCAGCCCCTCGCCTCCGTTCACGCCCGGCGCAGCCCCCATCGCGATCGGCGATACGGCGCGCCCGCCCTTCGCCGTGATGCCGGAGCCGGGCCCGGTCTTCGGTGCGCGCGCGGCGCGGTTCCGGGCGCTGGCGCCCGACCATCCGCTTGAGCCCTACCTCGCCTTCCTCGGCGATCTAGCGGCGGCGCAGCAGCGGGTCGCCGACGCCCTGCCGCTGCCGCCGGCGCCCGATCCGGCGCGGCTCGCGGTCGCGGCCGAGCACGGCATGCCGGCGATCGACCGGGGGCGGATCGGCGCCTCGCCGGACGCCCTGAGGACGCTCGACGCGCTGTTCGACGCGGCGCTCGGCATCGCGATGCCGGATCAGGCCGCCGCCGGGCTCGATGCGGCGCGGGAGGCGCGCGGGGAGAGGCGCGCCGCGATGATCGAGGCGGTGCTGGGCAGCACTGTGCCGGCCGAGACGGCGGCGGCGCATGTCTTCGTCGCGGCCGGGCTGGATATCCACCTCGCGCGGCTCGCCGCAACGCTCGATCCGGACCGGCTCGTGCCGATCAGCGAGGGGTGCCTCTGCCCGGCCTGCGGCGGGCCGCCCGTTTCCTCGGCGATCGTCGGCTGGAGCGGCGCGCACGGCACGCGCTTCGCCACCTGCGCGCATTGCGCGACGCGCTGGAACGTGGTGCGCGTCAAATGCACGCTCTGCGCCTCCACCAAGGGCATCAGCTACCGCGCGATCGAGGGCGATACCCGCGAGATCGCGGCCGAATGCTGCGACGAGTGCCGCCGCTACGTGAAGATCCTCTCGCAGCACAAGGATCCGGCGCTCGACCCGGTCGCCGACGACGTCGCCTCGCTCGGCCTCGACCTGCTGGTGAAGGAAGAGGGCTACGGGCGCGGCGCCGTGAACCCCTATCTCCTCGGCTACTGAAGCGATGGACGCGGCGCGCCTGCCCTCCGTCGACGCGGTGCTGCGGACCGAGGCGGGCCGGCGCGCCGCCGAGCGGCACGGGCATAAGCCGGCCGCCGAGGCGATCCGCGCCGCGCTCGCCGACGCCCGGCAGGCATGGCAGGCCGGCCAGCCGGCGGCGGATGCCGGGCGGATCGCCGCGATTGCCGAAGCGGCGCTCGAACGCGCGGCGCTGCCGAGCCCGCGTCCGGTCTTCAACCTGACCGGCACCGTGCTGCACACCAATCTCGGCCGCGCCCTGCTCGCCGAGGCGGCGATCGCGGCGGCGGTGGCGGCGATGCGCGATCCGAGCGCCCTCGAATTCGACCTCGAGACGGGCCGGCGCGGCGAGCGCGACGATCATTTCCGCGCCAGGCTCGCAGCGCTCTGCGGCGCCGAGGACGCGGCAATCGTCAACAACAACGCGGCGGCGCTGCTGCTGGCGCTCTCCACGCTCGCGAGGGGCAAGGAGGCGGTCGTCTCGCGCGGCGAGTTGATCGAGATCGGCGGCTCGTTCCGCCTGCCCGAGATCATGCGGCAGGCCGGCACGCGGCTCATCGAGGTCGGCACCACCAACCGCACCCATGCGCGCGACTACGAAGTGGCGATCGGCCCGAAGACCGGCCTGCTGATGAAGGTGCACCCGTCGAATTTCGCCGTGCAGGGCTTCACGAAGGCGGTGCCGCATCGCGAGGTGGCGCAAATCGCGCGCGCCGCCGGCCTGCCCTTCCTCGACGATCTCGGCTCCGGCACGCTGCTCGACCTGACGCGCTTCGGCCTGAAGCGCGAGCGCAGCGTGCAGGATGCGATCGCGGACGGCGCCGACCTCGTCACCTTCTCGGGCGACAAGCTGCTCGGCGGCCCGCAGGCCGGGCTGATCGTCGGCAGGCGCGACCTGATCGCCAGGCTCAACAAGAATCACCTGAAGCGGGCGCTGAGGATCGACAAGATCCGCCTCGCGGCCTTCGCGGCGACGCTCGACCTCTATGCCGATCCCGACCGGCTCGCCGAGCGGCTGCCGACGCTCCGCCATTTCACGCGCAAGCGCGCCGAGATCGCCGCCATCGCGGGGCGGCTCGCGCCGGTCTTCGCCGCGGCGCTCGGGGCCGAATGGCAGGTGGATGTCGCCGATTGCGTCAGCCAGATCGGCTCCGGCGCCCTGCCGCTCGACACGCTGGAGAGCGCCGGCCTCGCGCTCCGCCCGGCAGGCAGCCGGCCGAGCGGACGCCAGGTCGAGGCGCTGGCGGCGCGCCTGCGGCAATTGCCGCGGCCGATCCTCGGCCGGATCGCCGAGGGCGCGCTGATCCTCGACTTTCGGACCCTTGACGATCCGGAGGCGCTCGCGGCGGCCATCCGCCAATCCGGGACCGCGCCATGACGCTGCTGTCGGGCCTGTTCGGACAGCGCAAGGCGCGCGAGGCGGGCGAGGATGTCGCGGCACAGATGGCGGCCGCCTTCGAGGCGGCGCAACGGGGCGACTACGACACCGCCCTCGGCCTCTGGGGGCCGCTCGCGCAGGCCGGCGTGGCGCGGGCCCAGAACAATATCGGCGCCTGCTTCGCCGAGGGGCTGGGGGTGGCGCGCGACGCGAGCCTGGCGCTCAACTGGACGCGGCTTGCCGCCGAAGCCGGCGACAGGGTCGGCCAGCGCAATCTCGCGGCGATGCATTTCAAGGGCGAGGGCACGGGCGAGGACCATGCCGAGGCGCTCCGCTGGTACCGCAAGGCGGCCGAGCAGGATGACGGGCCGGCGCAGGACATGCTGTCCTGGATGCTGCTGGAAGGCGAGGTCGCGGAGCCCGACTATCCGGAAGCCTATCGCTGGGCGAAGGCGGCGGCCGACAAGGGCATCGCCACCTCGCAAACCCGGCTCGGCATGATGCATCACAACGCGCTCGGCGTCGCGCGCGACCCGCTGGTCGCGGCCGAATGGTGGCACCTCGCGGCGCGCCAGGGCGAGGCGGACGCGCAGGCGATGCTCGGCGCCGCCCATCATCTCGGCCAGGGCGTGCCGCGCGATCGCCGGCAGGCCTATCTCTGGCTCCTCCGCGCCAAGGCCGGCGGCAGCGCGCTCGCCCTGCCCTTCCTCGACGCGGTGCGTGCCTCGCTGACGCCGGTCGAGATCGCCGAGGCGGAGCGGCAGGCCGCCCTCCCACCGGATGCCGCGCCATGATCGTCGGCACGGCGGGGCATATCGACCACGGCAAGACCTCGCTGGTGCGGGCGCTGACGGGCGTGGAGACCGACCGACTGAAGGAGGAGAAGGCCCGCGGCATCTCGATCGACCTCGGCTTCGCGTATCTGGCGACCGAGGCGGGCCGGATCGGCTTCGTGGACGTGCCGGGGCACGAGAAATTCGTGCACAACATGCTGGCGGGCGCGACCGGCATCGACCTCGTGCTGCTGGTGGTGGCAGCCGATGACGGGGTGATGCCGCAGACCCGCGAGCATCTCGCCATCGTCGACCTGCTCGGCGCGCGGCACGCCCTCGTGGCGCTGACCAAGACCGACCTGGTACCGCCCGAGCGCGTCGCCGCCGTCACGGCCGAGATCGCGGCGCTGCTCGCCGGCACGGGCCTTGCCGGCGCCGAGATCCTCCCCGTCTCAAATGCGACGGGGGCCGGCATCGATGCGGTGCGGGCCGCGCTTGTCGAGACCGCCGGCGGCCTCGCGCGGCGGCGGGCCGACGGGCGCTTCCGCCTCGCGGTCGACCGGGTGTTCACGCTGGCGGGCGTCGGCACGGTCGTCACCGGCACGGTGGCGAGCGGGGCGGCGCGGCTCGACGACCATGTCGCGGTCGGCACGCGCGCCCTTCCCGCCCGCATCCGGCAGATCCATGCACAGAACGCGGTTTCGGAGGTGGCGCGGGCCGGCGACCGGGCGGCGCTCAACCTCGCGGGGCCGGACATCGCCAAGGAGGCGATCCGGCGCGGCGACTGGGTGGTCGACCCCGCCCTCGCGGCGCCGACCGACCGCATCGACGCCGAGCTCCGCGTGCTGGCGAGCGAGGCGCGGCCGCTGCCGCAATGGATGCCGGTGCGCTTCCATCATGGCGCGGCCGAGCTTGGCGCGCGGCTGGTGCAGCTCGGCGAGCCGCCGCAGCCGGGCGGCACCGCCCGCGTGCAGATCGTGCTGGAGGCGCCGATCCTCGCGGCCCAGCAGGACCGTTTCGTGCTGCGCGACACCAGCGCGGCGCGCACCATCGGCGGCGGCACGCTGCTCGACCTGCGCGCCCCGGCCCGCAAGCGCCGCACGCCCGAGCGCCAGGCGGTGCTGGACGCGCTGTCCGAGCCGGAGCCTAGCCGGGCGCTGGCGCGGCTGCTCGATGCCCCGCCCCGCTATGTGGATCTCGGCGCGTTCGCACGCGACCGCAACCTCACGGAGGCCTCCGTCTCCGCCCTCGCCAGGGAGGCGTCGCTGATCGAGGTGGCGGCGCGCGGCACGACGCTGGCAATGGCGCCCGCGACCTGGGCGAAGCTGCGGCGCGATATCGGCGCGCGGCTCGCCGACTATCACCGCGACAATCCGGACCTCGCCGGCATCGGCCTGGAGCGTTTCCGCCTGTCGGTCGAGCCGCGCCTGCCCGCGCCGGCCTTTCAGTCGGTGCTGGCCTCGCTCGCCCGGCTCGGCGAGATCGCGGTCGAGGGCGCCTGGGTGCGGCTCGCCACCCACAAGGTGCAGCTCACGGTTACGGACGAGAAGCTGTGGGGGCAAATCGCACCCCGGCTCGAGGCCGAGATGCGCTTTCGCCCGCCGCGCGTGCGCGACCTCGCGACCGAGCTCTCGGTCGGCGAGGCCGATGTGCGCCGCCTGATGAAGATGCTCGGCCGCATGGGCCGGCTCGACGAGGTGGCGCAGGACCATTTCTTCCTGCGCGAGACGGTCGCGGAGATCGTCGCGATCTGCCGCGCGATCTCGGACGCCAAGGACGGCGCCGAGTTCACGGCCGCCGAACTGCGCGACCGGCTGGACAACGGCCGCAAGGTGGCGATCCAGATCCTCGAATTCCTCGACCGGCACGGCGTGACGATCCGCCGCGGTGACCTCCGCCGCATGAACAAGCATCGGCTCGACCTGTTCGGGGCGGCCGAGGCGGGCGCGTAGCGCTTTAGCCTCGGGCGTTCTATGTATCGACTTGGCGCCGGCCCAGAGGCGGCGCGTCATGGAAGGGAAGCCAGGCCGGTGCCTGGGCCAGACTTCAAATCTGGTGGGGGCCGCGAGCCGGTCCCGGGTGGGTTCGACTCCCACTCCCCTCCGCCAGATTGCAGGAGCATGCATGTCCGCGACGCCCGGAACGCTCGATA
>JBDHTH010000083.1:0-8764 GCA_039808545.1 Phreatobacteraceae bacterium
CTCCTTCTCGGTCGCCTCGGCCATCGCCTTCACGTCGTCCGGCATGTTCGCGTAGGGCGCCATCTTGACCATGCCGCTGTCGAGGCCGCCCCAGACGTCCTGCGAGGCCCAGCTGCCGTCGAGCGCGGCCTTGGCGCGGGCGATGTAGTAGCCGTCCCAGTCGTCGACGATCGCGGTGAGCTGGGCCTTCGGCGCGAACTTGACCATGTCGGAGGCCTGGCCGAAGGCGAATTTGCCGCGCGCCTCGGCGACCTGCAGCGGCGCCGGGCTGTCGGTGTGCTGGCTGATGACGTCGGCGCCCTGGTCGATCAGCGCCTTGGCGGCGTCCGATTCCTTGCCCGGATCGAACCAGGACGAGACCCAGACGATCTTCAGCTTGAAATTCGGGTTCACGGACTGCGCGCCGAGCATGAAGGCGTTGATGCCGGCCACCACCTCGGGGATCGGGAATGAGGCGACGTAGCCGGCAACGCCGGTCTTCGACATCTTGGCGGCGATCTGGCCGATGATGTAGCGGCCCTCGTAGAAGCGCGCCGCGTAGGTCGCGAGGTTCTTCTCGCGCTTGAAGCCCGTCGCATGCTCGAACAGCACCTTCGGGTATTTCTTGGCGACCTTCACGGTCGGCTCCATGAAGCCGAAGGAGGTCGTGAAGATCAGCCCGTGGCCGGTGCGGGCGAGTTGCTCGATCGGCCGCTCGGAATCGGATTCCTGCACCGATTCCACGAAGGTGGTCTCGATCTTGTCGCCGAGCGCCGCGACGAGCGCCTTGCGGCCGACATCGTGCTGGTAGCTCCAGCCATGATCGCCCACCGGGCCGACATAGATGAAGCCGACCTTCAGCTTGCGCGTCGCGGCCGAGTCCTGCTGCGCGGAAGCAGGCACAATGAGCCCGCCGGCCGTAACCGCCGCGGCCCCCGTCAGAAGAAACGAACGTCTATCCATAAGAGCCTCCGAGGGATCAGCGATCGAGAACGAATTCGCGGCCGAGCGCAGCCGGTGCGGCGGATGATTTTCGCCCGGCGGCGGCGATCATCACCAGCGCGACGATGGTCGCAAGATAGGGCAAGGATGCCATCAATTGCGAGGGGAGCCCGATGCCCAATCCTTGCGCATGGAACTGAAGGATCGTCACCGCGCCGAACAGCAGCGCGCCGAACGCGACCCGCATCGGCTGCCAGGCGCCGAACACCACGAGCGCGAGCGCGATCCAGCCGCGCCCGGCCGTCATGCCGGTCGACCAGAAGGGCGTATAGGCGAGGACGAGATGCGCGCCCGCGAGCCCCGCCATGGCGCCGCCGAACAGCACCGCCAGGAGCCGCACGCGCAGCACCTTGATGCCGAGCGCGTGGCCGGCCTCGGGATTGTCGCCGACCGCGCGCAGCACGAGGCCGGTTCGCGTGCGGCGTATCACATAGACGAGCAGCGCCAGCAGGAGCGCGCCGAGATAGACGAGCGCGTCCTGCCCGAACAGCATCTTGCCGACGAGCGGGATGTCGGAGAGCCAGGGGATCTCGAGGCGCGGCAGGGGCTCGCGGCGGGCGCCGACCAGCGGCGCGCCGATCAGGCCCGACAGGCCGAGGCCGAAGATCGTCAAGGCGAGCCCGGTCGCGACCTGGTTGGCGGCGAGGCCGAGCGCGATCAGCCCGAACAGCGCCGCCATGGCGATGCCGGCACCGACGCCGGCCAAAACGCCGAGCGTCGCCGAGCCGGTCGCGGCCGCCACGCCGAAGGCGGAGACCGCGCCCATGACCATCATGCCCTCGACGCCGAGATTGAGGACGCCGGAGCGCTCCGCCACCATCTCGCCGAGCGCCGCCAGCATCAGCGGCATGGCGGCCGTGACCACCGACAGGAGAAGCGCCTCGGCGAAGCTCATACGGCCGCTCCCGCCGAGCGGATCAGGCGCGGCCGGAAACGCGTCAGCGCGTCGGCGCCGAGGATCGCGAAGAGCAGCACGGCCTGCAGCACCTTGGTGAGATCGAGCGGGATGTTCAAGAGGATCTGCGCCTGCTCGCCGCCGATGAAGGAGACCGCCAGCGCCAGCCCGGCGAAGATGCAGCCGATCGGCGACAGACGCCCGAGGAACGCGACGATGATCGCCGTGAAGCCGTAGCCCGGCGAGATCGAGGGCTGGAGCTGGCCGATCGGCCCCGCCACCTCGATCGCGCCCGCGAGCCCGGCGAGGCCGCCCGAGATCGCGAAGGCCGAGAGCGAGACCTTGGCGGGCGAGAAGCCGGCGAAGCGCGCGGCGCGCGGGCTCTCCCCGAAGGTCCGGATCGAGAAGCCGTAGAGCGTGCGCGCCAGCACGAAGGCGGCGAACAGCGCGATCGCCAGCGTCAGCACTATGCCGATATGGAAACGCCCGTCGCCGAGCGTCGGCAGCCGCGCCCAGCCCTCGAAGCTGATGGTCTGCGGAAAGTTGAAGCCCTTCGGATCGCGCCAGGGGCCGCGCACCAGATAGTCGAGGATCTTCTCGGCGACGTAGACCAGCATCAGGCTGGTCAGGATCTCGCTGGCGCCGAAGCGGATCTTCAAGAGCGCCGGGATGGCGCCCCAGGCAATGCCGCCGAGCGCGCCGCCGGCCAGCATGGCGACGATGAGCCAGGGGCCGGAGGCCCCGCCCCCCGCCGCCGCGACCGCGAGGCCGCCGGCGATCAGCCCGCCGATCACGAACTGGCCCTCGGCGCCGATGTTCCAGTTGTTGGAGCGGTAGGCGAAGACGAGCCCGACCGCGATCAGCACGAGCGGCGCCGATTTCACGACCACGTCCTCGAGCGAGAGCGGGTCGAGCAGCGGATCGAGGAACATCACGCGCAGCGACTCGATCGGCGGCTTGCCGAGCAGCGCGAAGATGATCGCGCCGATGAGGCCCGTGACCGCGAGCGCCGCGAAGGGCGCGGCCCATTTCGCCCAGACGGGCGGCGCGGCGCGCGGCTCAAGAATGAGGCGCATGCGTCCCCTCCCCGGCGCCGGCCGCCGCTTCATGCGCGCGCTCGGCCTCGGCGGCCGCGATGCCGCCCATCGCAAGGCCGACATCGGTGCGGCTCAGCGCCGCCACCGGCCGCGCCGGCCCCAGGCGACCGAGCGAGAGCACCGCGATCCGGTCCGCGACCTGGAACAATTCGTCGAGGTCCTGGCTGATCACCAGCACGGCGGCGCCCTCGGCCGCGAGATCGATCAAAGCCTGCCGGATCGCGGCGGCGGCGGCCGCGTCGACGCCCCAGGTCGGCTGGTCCACGACCAGCACCTTCGGGTCCGCGATCATGTCGCGGCCGATTACGTATTTCTGGAGATTGCCGCCCGACAGGCGACGCGCTTCCGTCCCCGGCCCGCGCGTGCGCACATGAAAGCGGCTGATCACCGCATCGGCGATCCGTCGCGCGGCGCTGCGGCGGAGAAGACCGCCCCGCGCCGCCCCGGACGTCGCATGGCGTGTGACGAAAGCGTTGTCGGTCAGGCTGAAATTCGGCACGGCGGCATGGCCGAGCCGCTCCTCCGGGACGAAGGCGGCGCCGAGCTGGCGGCGCTCGGTCGGGCCGAGCATACCGGCGTCGCGGTCGTCGATCCGGATCATGGCGGCGCGCTCCGCCAGGCGCTCGCCGGCCAGATGCGCGAACAGCTCCTTCTGGCCGTTGCCCGCGATGCCGGCGATGCCGACGATCTCGCCGCCCCTGACCTCCAGCGAGATATCCTTGAGCGCGACGGCGTGCGGGTCGCTCTCATGGCTCGCGAGTTGGTCGACGACGAGGCGCGGGGGTCCGAGCGCGTGCGCGGCGGCGGGTTTCAACTCCGGAATCTCCGTGCCGACCATCGCGGCCGCCAGGCTCGCGGCCGTCTCGCGGCGCGGATCGGCATGGGCCACGACCTTGCCGGCCCGGAGGATCGTGGCGGCGCTGGTCAGCGCCCGCACCTCGTCCAGCTTGTGGCTGATGAACAGCACGGAGCAGCCGCCGGCCGCCAGCCGGCGCAGGGTGGCGAAGAGATCCGCCGCCTCCTGCGGCGTCAGAACCGAGGTCGGCTCGTCGAGGATCAGCAGGCGGGGCTTCTGCGCGAGGCAGCGGAGAATCTCGACGCGCTGGCGCTCGCCGACCGACAGCGTGCCGACCTCGCGGTCGGCCGGCACCGGCAGCCCGTGCTCGCTTCCGAGCGCTTCGACGAGCCTCGCGGCATTGCGCGGGGTCACCGAGGGGCCCAGCGCCAGCGCGATGTTCTCCGCGACCGTCAATGCCTCGAACAGGGCGAAATGCTGAAAAACGATGCCGATCCCGAGCGCGCGGGCCGTCGCCGGATCGTCGATCGCGACAGGGCGGCCATCCCAGGTGATGGTGCCGGCATCGGGCGCCAGCAGGCCGCCGAGGATCTTGATCAGCGTCGACTTGCCGGCGCCGTTCTCGCCGAGCAGCGCATGGATCTCGCCGCGCTTCACGGTCAGGTCGACGCCGCCGAGCGCCGTGAACGCGCCGAAGGTCTTGACGATGCCGCGGGCCGCGACCAGCGGCGTATCGTCCTCAGGCGGCGATTCACTCATGCGACGGCTCCCTCGCCGCGATCATGCGGAACGGGGGACAAGGTGCAAGGGCCGCGCCAGAGTTGTCGACGACTTAGGGTCAGGCCTCGTCAATGGATGGTCTTTCGACGCGAGGGATTTCGGTTGGCTGCCAGGAGGCGGCCGGCCGAAAGGACCGCGCCCCTGCGGGGTGAAGCGAAAATGGCCGATGGCGGCGTCGGGCCGCTTGCGCGATGCATAAGCATCGTGCTGCGCGCCCCTCCTTGCCCTCGGCCATTTTGGCTTCATCGAAAGACCATCCATTGACGAGGCCTGACCCTGGATCAGGGCACCAAGATCGCCGAGCCGGTCGTGGCGCGTCCTTCGAGATCGCGATGCGCCTTCGCGGCCTCGGCGAGCCGATAGCGCTGGTTGACCGGGATCTTGACCGCGCCGCTGGCGACGACGTCGAACAGGTCGGAGGCGGTCTCGACCAGGTCGGCGCGGCTCGCCGTGTAGGTGTTGAGCGTCGGGCGGGTCGCGAAGAGCGAGCCCTTCTGCAGCAGCAGGCTGAGCGGGAAGGCATCGATCGGCCCGGAGGCGCTGCCGAAGGAGACGAACATGCCGAGCGGCTTCAGGCAGTCGAGGGATACCGGGAACGTGTCCTTGCCGACGCCGTCATAGACGACCTCGCAGCCCTTGCCGCCGGTGATCTCCTTGACGCGCGCCGCGAAATCCTCGGTCCGGTACAGAATCGTGTGGTCGCAGCCATGCGCCCTGGCGAGCGCGGCCTTCTCCTCGCTGCCGACCGTGCCGATCACGGTCGCGCCGAGATGCTTGGCCCATTGCGTGAGGATGAGCCCGACGCCGCCGGCCGCCGCCTGAACGAGGATGGTATGGCCAGGCTGGACCCGGAAGGTGCGGCGCAGCAGGTAGCGCGCCGTCATGCCCTTCAGCATCATGCCGGCGGCCTGCTCGTCGCTGACGCCGTCCGGGATCTTCACGAGCCGGTCGGCCGGTGCGTTGCGCTCGCTCGCATAGGCGCCGAGCGTGACGACATAGGCGACGCGGTCGCCGGGCGCCACATCCGTGACACCCTCCCCGACCGCCTCGACGACGCCCGCGCCTTCGTTGCCGACGATGAAGGGCAGCGGCGCCGGATAAAGGCCCGTGCGGAAATAAGTGTCGATGAAGTTGACGCCGCAGGCCGTCTGGCGGATGCGCGCCTCGCCCGGCCCCGGCGGCGGCACCTCGGCCGTCTCGACGCTCAACACCTCGGGGCCACCGAGCTTATGGACACGCACGACTTCAGCCATCGTCTTTCCTCCGAATGGATCTTTATCGCCCGCCGCTGACGCGCAGCGTCGAGCCTGTGATGTAGGATGCGGCGTCCGAGGCGAGGAACAGCACCGCCTCGGCGGTTTCCTCGGTCGTGCCGCCGCGCCTGAGCGGAATGGTCTCGCTAAGCCGGCCGATGCGGCCACCGAGGCCGGCGAGCGCGTGGATATCGGTCTCGATCAGGCCCGGCGCGACCGCCATGACGCGGATGCCTTCGGGGCCGAGCTCGCGGCCAAGGCCGATGGTCAGCGAATCGATCGCGCCCTTGGAGGCGGCGTACCAGACGAAATCGTTCGGCGCGCCGAGCGCCGCCGCCATGGACGAGATGAAAACGATCGCGCCGCCGGCATGGCCGCGCGCGGTCGACATCAGCGGCACGGCGGCCTTAGCGGCGATCAGCGCGCCCATGACGTTGAGATCGATCACCCGACGCATCTCGGCGATGCCGGTGTCAGTGAACTTGCCCGCCTTGCCGGTGATGCCGGCCGAATGGACGAGCACGTCGAGGCCGCCGAGCCTTGCGGCGGCCTCCGCGATGGCGGCGGTGGTGGAAGCTTCGTCTGCGGCGTCGGCCTTCAGGGCGATCGCCTTGCCGCCCGTCGCCTCGACCAGCGCGCGCGCCGCATCCTCCGAGCCGAGATAGGTGAAGGCCACGGCGTCGCCGCGCATGACCCCCAGCCGCACGACGGCGGCGCCGATCCCCCGGCTGCCGCCGACCACCACCATGCGCTTCACGTCTGGTCTTCCTCGCGCTTCTGCTGCTTTCGCCGCATCGTGACGTTGATCATCTCGACGATGGCGGCGAACGCCATGGCACCATAGATCGTCGCGCGCGGAATGTGATAGCCGATGCCGTCCGCGACCAGCGCCACGCCGATCAGCACCAGGAAGGCGAGCGCCAGCATCTTGGTCGTCGGGTGCTTGGCGATGAAGCCGGCGACCGGGCCGGAGGCGACGAACATCACGCCGACCGCGATGATGACCGCCATGATCATCACCTTCACGTCGTCGACCATGCCGACCGCCGTGATGATCGAATCGACCGAGAACACCAGGTCGATGACGATGACCTGCGCCACGACGGCGCCGAAGGCATTCTTGGTGGCGCTCTTTATGTCGCCATGCTCGGCGCCTTCCATGGCGCTATGGATTTCCAAGGTCGCCTTGACGATCAGGAACAGGCCGCCGGCCAAAAGGATCAAGTCCCGCCAGGACAGGCTCTTGCCGAAGGCCGTGACGACCGGCTGCGTCAGGCCGATGATCCAGGTGATCGCGAAGAGCAGCGCGATGCGCATGATCAGCGCCAGGCCGAGGCCGATCTTGCGCGCCTTCTCGGCCTGATCGGGCGGCAATTTGGCCACCAGGACCGAAATGAAGACGATGTTGTCGATGCCGAGGATGACCTCCATCGCGGTCAGCGTGACGAGGGCGATCCAGGTTTCTGGGAGAAGCAGGAAATCGAGCATGCGGGTTCCGGAGTATGAGTGATACTTGCGCGGCCATCGCGATGGCCCGCCCATGGTGCGAAATGCTGCACCGCAACAGTTCTAGCCCGATCTCCATGAGGCTGACCAGCAGGGTGCCGATGGCATATGGGCGCCGCCCGCCGAAACGCCAACGCTCTCGTGGCTGTCGCATCGGCGCGGTAATTTCGCTACACGGTGTCGGTCGCAGCCGTAACGATCGCTCGCCGTGCCAGCAGGACTTGCCCGCCGTTTCCTCAGCCAGCCCGATGCCGTCCGGGGCTGGTCGCGCGCGCAGACCGCCGGCACGCTGGCGATCGTCGCGGCCTTCTGGGCCGTCATCGCCTGGCGCTGGTGGGCGTTCGACCTCGTCATCCCTTGGGATTCCAAGAACCAGTTCTTCGCCTTCTTCAGCTTTCTGTCGCGCGGCGTCTCCGAGGGCCAGATTCCGCTGTGGAACACCTTCCATTTCGCCGGCCATCCGAGCATCGCGGACCCGCAATCGCTGATCCTGTCGCCGATCTTCCTCGCGGCCGCCGCGCTGATGAAGGCGCCCTCGATGCGCCAGTTCGACCTGGTGCATCTCAGCCATTTCCTGATGGGGGCGATCGCGATCGTGCTGCTGGTCAGGCGGCGGCGCTGGCATCCGCTGGCCGCAATCCTGGCGGCGCTCGTCTTCATGCTCGGCGGCCCCGGCGCAAGCCGGCTGCAGCATGTGACGCTGACGGTCAGCCTCTGCTATCTGCCGCTCGTGCTCTATATGGCGGAGGAGACGCTCGACCGCGCCTCCTGGCGCTGGGGGCTCGGCTTCGCGCTCTCGGCCGTCGCGATGGCGATGTCGCGCGACCAGGTGGCGTTTCTCGGCTCGCTCGCCGTCATCGGCCTCGTTCTGTGGCGTTTCGCGCGCGCGCCGGATCGGTGGACGTTCTTCAAGACCCGCCTGCCGATCCTCGCGATGGTGGCGGTGCTCGGCGTCGCGGCGCTCGCGGTGCCGACCCTGATCACGCTGCAATTGCTGGTCTTCTCGAACCGCCCCGAGATCGGCTTCGGCACGGCGGCGCCCGGCTCCTGGTCGCCGATGAACGCCCTGACCATGCTGGTGCCGAACCTCTACGCCTCGATCGCCACGGACGGCTCCTATTGGGGGCCGGGCGACATCACCTGGTCGGAGATCGACTGGACCGACCGCACCACCAACTATCTCTATCTCGGCGCCCTGCCCGCCATCCTGCTGATCTGGCATGGCGCGGCTGGCTTGCGCCTCTTTTCGGGGCGTGCGCTATCGCTTTCGCTGTTTCTCGGCTGCGCGCTGATCTATGCGCTCGGCTGGCATACGCCGATCTTCCACCTCCTCTACGCGTATTTCCCCGGCGTCTCGCTCTATCGGCGGCCGGCCGACGCGCTGATGATCGCGCTCGTGCCGCTGGCGCTGCTCAGCGCGGCGCTGCTCGACCGCTATCTCCGCGACGGGCGGCCG
>JBDHTH010000084.1:0-8750 GCA_039808545.1 Phreatobacteraceae bacterium
AGGCGCGGCAGGCCTTCTCGGCGTCGCCGAAATGGCGGAACAGCATCTCGGTATCGGCATATTCGAAATTGTGCCGGGAATATTCCTGCTCGGCCTGGAGGAAGACGTCGCCATAGGTGACCTTCTCGGCCCCCTCGCGGCCGTTGAAGTTGAGGTCGTAGACGTTCTCGACGCCCTGCACATACATGGCGAGGCGTTCCAGGCCATAGGTCAGCTCGCCCGAGACCGGCGCGCATTCCACGCCCGCCACCTGCTGGAAGTAGGTGAACTGGGAAACCTCCATGCCGTCGCACCAGCATTCCCAGCCGAGCCCCCAGGCGCCGAGCGTCGGGCTCTCCCAATCGTCCTCGACGAAGCGGATGTCGTGGACGAGCGGATCGAGGCCGATCGCTTCAAGGCTCTCCAGGTAGAGCTCCTGGAGGTGCGGTGGGTTGGGCTTCAGGATCACCTGGAACTGGTAATAGTGCTGGAGGCGGTTCGGGTTCTCGCCGTAGCGGCCGTCCTTCGGGCGGCGCGAGGGCTGCACATAGGCGGCCTTCCAGGGCTTGGGGCCGAGGGCGCGCAGCGTCGTCGCGGGATGGAAGGTGCCGGCGCCGACCTCCATGTCGTAGGGCTGGAGAACCACGCAGCCCTTCTCGGCCCAGAAGGTCTGCAGCGTCAGGATCAGCCCCTGGAAGGAGCGGTCGGGACGCATGTGGGGAGCGGTTTCGGTCGGCATAGCGGGACCCTTGGTGAAGCCAGCGGGTCTTAGAAGGCCCGGCCGATCCTGGCAAGGCGCGACGCGCTCGCTTAGCTCAGGGCGGAGGAAGCCGTGCCGTCCTGCCGGCGCTTACGTCGCCGGGCCCCAGTTGCGCGGGCGGTAGAAGATGTGCACGCCGATGCGCTTGATCGTCGCCATCTCGCGGATCCAGGAGGGGCGGACATAGGTCGCGTGGTAATGCGTCGCCTTGCCGATCTCGGGCAGCCAGATGCGGCCCTCCAGCGTATCGGTGGCGATGCGCGAGGCGAGCGCCCAGGCCTCGGGCTCCTTGACGATCAGCTTCTTGCCCTCGCACGCGAAGGTGAACTGGCAGGCGAGGTAGCGCTGCGCGTTCTGGAAGACCGTCTCGCAGACATCGCCCGGATAGAAGCCGGAGAACACGCGGTTCATCACCACCTGCGCGACCGCCTGCTGGCCGCGCTCTGGCTCGGCCCGGCTTTCGAAATAGATCGCCTGGGTCAGGCATTTATGCGCCTTGACGAAGGCCTCGCCGGTCAGCTTCAGCCGCTCGGCGGGGGATTTCGGCGTCTGCTCGGCCCCCGTCACCTCGCCCTTCGGCGCGACGCTGGTCTCGGGCGGCGTCACCGCGGCCGAGACCGGGCGGTTGATCAGCGGGTTCTGAAGCGCCGCGAGGCGGACCGGCAGGGCGAGCACGCCTTCCACATGATCGCTCGGCGCCGGCAGCGCGCCGTTGCCCTCCGGCACCAGCCAGGCGAGCGGCACGAGCTTGTCCTCCGGCACCGGGGCGAGGTCGTGCTCGGTCGCGGGCTTGAGCTCGTAATCCTTGAAGGCCGGATCGGCATCGGGCTCGATCACGGCCGGCGCCAGCTTCTGGCCGGGCGAGCCCTCCGTGTCGGGCACCGCGACGGGCGCATGCTGGGGCAGCGAGCCGGTCGGATCGAAAATGGGCGCGCGGTCGCCTTTGGCGCCGCGGTTGACGGTCGGGAAGACGCCGTCCTCGCTCTCGGCCGGGCGGCCGAGCCGGCGCTCGTAGCTCGGCGCGCCGTAGATGCGGCTCAAGTCGCGGTCGACGCTGGCGAGCTTGAAGGGCAATTCGTCGCGCGGGTCGATCGGCTTCGGGAACGCCAGGCTGGCGGTGAAGACCGGAAAGGCGCCCGGCGTCGCGATATGGGCGCGCCAGCGCGCGTCGATGCCGCTCTTGCGGGCGATGTAGCTGCCCATGTCCTGATGGGCGATCGTATTGGGAAGGAGCGCGAACCCCGCCGCGAGCATCGCGAGGGCGGCATGGCGCACACCGAAACGCTGACAATGACCCAACATGCGACCCTACGCGGACAAAATTCGCGGTGCGCCGGCATTTGCCGTGGGGTCACGATGGCGGATTAATCTTGCAACAGGGTTAACGAGCCGTGAGTCGATCCTGAAGGATTCGCGCGATCCGAGCGATGGATGCGAAGGTCCCCTCGCCCTTCCGCCGGAGCCCGGCGGCGGCCGCCACCCCGGCGCTGCCGAAACGGGGCAGGAGAACGGCATCGAGCCAGGCGCGCTGCTGCACGGCACGCCTGGCCGCCAGGCGGCTCTCGGCCGCGAGGAAGGCGCGATGCGCCGCGATCTCAACGTCGTAGGCGTCGAACCCCTCGCCCTTGGCGGCCGAGACGAGGACGACCGGCACGGGCCAGGCCGGATCATGCGGCGCGAGCGAAAGCGCGCCCTTGACGTCCGCGACGGCCCGCCGCGCCGGCTGGCCGAGATCCGCCTTGGTTACGACCACCACGTCGGGCAGCTCCATCACGCCGGCCTTCATGAATTGCAGCGCATCGCCCGAACCAGGCTGGATCGCCATGACGATCGTGTCGGCGACGAGCGCGATGTCGCCTTCCGACTGGCCGACCCCGACCGTCTCGATGATCGTCACGTCGAAGCGGGCGCGGAACAGCACGGTCGCGGCGATCGCGTCGGGCGAGAGGCCACCGAGCCGGTCGCGCGCCGCATAGGAGCGGATGAAGACGTCGCCGTCCTCCGGGTCGCGGCTCGCAAGGCGCGTGCGGTCGCCGAGCAGCGCCCCGCCGGTGAGGCGCGACGAGGGATCGACCGCGATCACGCCGAGCGGCTCGCGCCGCGCCCGGCCGCGCCGGATCAGCGTATCGATGAGCGTCGATTTGCCGACGCCGGGCGGGCCGGTCAGCCCGAGCACCACGCCATGCGGGCGGGCGGCGGCGCGGTCGAGGAGGGCGGCGAGGCCCGGCGTGTCGCGCTCGGTCTCGATGCGCGTCAGGAGCCGCGCGAAGGCGCCGCGCGGCAGGTCGCGCAGCGGCGGCGTCTCGGCGTCGTCATGCAAAATCGGCATCCCCCGCGCTTATCGCGAAGGATGCCGGTCTCACAAGGGCGCGGCGCGAAGTTTCAGCGCCGCGCATTATGCGCTCGTCAGTAGGGCGGCCGCACGTAGCGCAGGCTCGGATCGCGCGGATCGTCATGGCGGTGGCAGCGCACCGAGCGGTGGAAGACCATGCCGGGCACGCGGTAGCGGTGCACGTGGCAATAGCGCCCATAGGGCTGCGGCCCGTACGGATCGTAGCCCGGCGAGGGATCGTCGTAATAATAGTCGTCGCCGATGATCGGCGGCGTGATGATGACCCCGCCCGGCCCGTAATGCGGGCGGCGGCGGCGCGGATCGCGGTCGCGATCGCGGCGCGGCGGCCGGTCGCGATAGTCGGGGCGGCGCGGATCGGTCACGTCCGGCCCGCGCGGGGGACGGTTCACGACCGGCGGGTCGTCGCGGCGGAGCGGGCGATCGACCGTGGGCGGCCGGTTCTGCGGGTCGAAGCGCGGCTGCTGGACACGCGGCTCCTGAAAGCGCGGCTGCTGCACACTCGGATTTTGCACGCGCGGCCGGTCGTCGAGCCGCGGCTGCGTGACGCGCGGCTGTTCGACGCGCGGCTGCTGGATGACCGGAGGCGGCGCAGGCGGCTGCTGGCGGACCGGCGGCGCGACGTTGCGCGGCGCATCGTCGCGCGGCACGTTCGGCTGCGCCAGACCGGCGCCGGCGCTGGCCAGGATGATCACGGCGGCCGCCACGACGGGCCGGCAGGCGCGCAAAGGTCGATAGATACTCGGGCCCATCATCGGGATCCTCGCTCTCCAAAGGGCGTCGGCGCGATGCCGATCGATATCTCCCGACAGGAAACTTGTGAAAGATGATGCCGAGTTCAAGACGAGGTTGCGATGGATTGCGGCAAATCGCTGAACGCGCGTTCACCTCCTCGGGCCGCGGCGCGCAAACGCCGGATTCGGGAGGTTTTTTTCCGCCGAGCGCGTGCGCAATCGCCGCCGGAACGGTCTTGAGATGAAATGGATCGGATCGCGGACCGGGGCGGCCCGGCGAAGGCTCAGCGCTTCTTCAGCCGCCGCAGCCGCACGACCACGTCGACGCGCGCCACCTCGAAGCCCTCGGGGGCCTGCGGGATCTCCTTGACGGTGACGGCCTGGCCCGGAATGTCGACCAGGGCGTTGTCGCCCTCGACGAAGAAATGGTGGTGCTCGTTCACATTGGTGTCGAAATAGGTCTTGGAGCCGTCGACCGCGACCTCGCGCAGCAGCCCCGCCTCCGTGAACTGATGCAGGGTGTTGTAGACCGTGGCGAGCGATACCGGGATCTTGGCGCGGATCGCCTCCTCGTAGAGGCCTTCGGCGGTGAGGTGCCGGTCGCCCTTGGCGAAGAGCAGCCAGCCGAGCGCCATGCGCTGCTTGGTCGGGCGCAGCGAGACCTCGCGCAGGCGCACCCGCACGTCATGCAGCGGACAGCCGTTCATCCGATCCTGGCCGGCACGCTCCAGGCTCGGAAAATCGATCCGCGGACCGGTCTCCGGCCGAGGCGTCGCCATCGGAAAGTTCCGGATGAGATTGACCGGAAGCGTCTTATTATCGCTCATGCCCTAGCCTGACCTGCATTCCCAATACGATTCGCCGCGGCAATGGACCCACGGCGCAGGCTGCGATTATAGGATTTATGGCGCGAAATCGCAAATCCGCGGTCGAATGCGCTCCGACATTGCCCGCCGCGCGGCTCGACAAGGCATGCCGGCGCGGCCCGCACGCTCTGCGGCGAGCCGCCTTCGCGGCCATCGCGCGCATGGGTCTCGAAAAGTGGTTTCCAGGCCGCGCCGTCGTGCTAGGAAGGCAATCGGCCAGCGCGCCGTAACGCATCACCGGGTTCTTTTCATATGAGCGAACGCCCTACGAGCCTCGACTACGCCGACCTCCTCCGCTGCGGAAGGGGCGAGATGTTCGGGCCAGGCAATCCGCAACTGCCGCTGCCGCCGATGCTGATGTTCGACCGCATCACCGAGATCAGCGAGACGGGCGGCCCGCATGGCAAGGGCATGGTGCGCGCCGAGCTCGACGTGAAGCCGGACCTCTGGTTCTTCGCCTGCCACTTCAAGGGCGATCCGGTGATGCCGGGCTGCCTCGGCCTCGACGCGCTGTGGCAGATGACCGGCTTCTTCCTCGGCTGGCTGGGCGCGCAAGGGCGCGGCCGGGCGCTCGGCACCGGCGAGATCAAGTTCACGGGCCAGGTTCAGCCGACCGTCAAGAAGGTCGTGTACGGGGTTGATCTGAAGCGCGTCATGCGCTCCAAGCTCGTGCTCGGCATCGCGGATGGCTGGCTTGAAGCCGACGGCGAGGTGATCTACCGGGCTCTCGACCTGAAGGTCGGCCTGTTCAAGGACGCGGCGCCCGGCGCCGCCTGACGTTTGTCCGAGAGGCCGCGCCCCCGGCGGGCGGGCCGCAAGCCTCGGACGGGAATCATCGGGAGAATTGGCATGAGGCGCGTGGTCGTCACCGGCATCGGTATCGTGTCGTCGATCGGCAACAACAAGGAGGAGGTCGCGGCCTCCCTGCGCGACGCGAAATCGGGCATCACCTTCAGCCAGGATTTCGCCGATCACGGCTTCCGCTGCCAGGTCTGGGGCAACCCGACGCTCGATCCGACCGAGCTGGTCGATCGCCGCGCCATGCGCTTCCTGCACAAGGGCAACGCCTGGAACCACGTGGCGATGCAGCAGGCGATCGCCGATGCGGGCCTCGCCGAGGCCGAGATCAGCAATGAGCGCACCGGCATCATCATGGGCTCGGGCGGCCCCTCGACGCGGATGATCGTGGAGGCGGCGGCGATCACCGAGAAGAACAACAGCCCGAAGCGGATCGGCCCCTTCGCGGTGCCGAAGGCGATGTCCTCGACCGCCTCGGCGACGCAGGCGACCTGGTTCAAGATCCACGGCGTCAACTACTCGATCTCGTCGGCCTGCTCGACCTCGGCGCATTGCATCGGCAACGCCGCCGAGATGATCCAGTGGGGCAAGCAGGACCGCATGTTCGCGGGCGGCCACGAGGATCTCGACTGGACGATGTCGAACCTGTTCGACGCGATGGGCGCGATGTCCTCGAAATACAACGACCGCGCCGCGGTCGCGAGCCGGGCCTACGATATCGGCCGCGACGGCTTCGTCATCGCGGGCGGCGCCGGCGTGGTGGTGCTGGAGGAGCTCGAGGTCGCGAAAGCGCGCGGCGCCAAGATCTATGCCGAGATCGTCGGCTACGGCGCGACCTCGGACGGCTACGACATGGTCGCGCCCTCCGGCGAGGGCGCGGTGCGCTGCATGCGCCAGGCGCTCGCCACCGTGAACCGCAAGGTCGACTACATCAACACGCACGGCACCTCCACGCCGGTCGGCGATTCCAAGGAGATGGCGGCGATCCGCGAGGTATTCGGTGCCGAGATGCCGCATATCTCCTCGACCAAGTCGCTGACCGGGCACTCGCTCGGCGCCGCCGGCGCGCAGGAGGCGATCTACTGCCTGCTGATGATGCAGGACCGCTTCATCGGCGAAAGCGCGCATATCGAGCAGCTCGACCCGGAATTCGAGGGCATGCCGATCGTCAGGAAGCGCATCGACGACGCCCGGATCGACACGGTGCTGTCCAACTCCTTCGGCTTCGGCGGCACCAACGCCACGCTCGTGATGCAGCGCCTCGGGGACTGAGCCCGTGCTGTTCATGGTCATCGAGCATTTCGAGCAGGGCCGCATCAAAGACGTCTATCGCCGCTTCCGCGAGCGCGGGCGGATGATGCCGGACGGCTTGACCTATCGGGACAGTTGGATCGACGTGAACTGCTCCCGCTGCTTCCTGCTGCTCGAGGCCGACGACGTGACCGAGCTGCAGGACTGGACCATGTCCTGGGAGGATCTGGCCCATTTCGAGATTATCCCGGTGTCACAGTCCAAGGCTTTCGCGGCCGGCATCGACAAGCACTTGTAGTGCGGTCGATCGGCAGTCGCGTCGTGGCGGTTTTGTCAGGCTAGGTGGTTGTCCATGTCACAGTTGATGTCCGGTAAGCGTGGCCTGATCGTCGGCGTCGCCAATGACCATTCGATCGCCTGGGGCATCGCCAAGGCGGTGGCCGATCAGGGCGCCACCCTCGCCTTCACGCATCAGGGCGAGGCGCTCGGCAAGCGCGTCAAGCCGCTCGCCGAATCGGTGGGCTCCTCGATCGTGATGCCCTGCGACGTCGAGGATCTCGCCTCGGTCGATGCCGTGTTCGAGCGGATCAAGGCCGAATGGGGCGGGCTCGACTTCCTCGTCCACGCGGTCGCCTTCGCGGACAAGAGCGAGCTGAAGGGCCGCTATGCCGACACCAGCCGCGAGAACTTCCAGAAGGCGATGCTGATCTCGGCCTTCTCCTTCACGGAGGCCGCCAAGCGCGCCGCCGCCCTGATGGGGCCGGGCGGCTCGATGATCACGCTGACCTATGGCGGCGCGACGCGCGTCATGCCGAACTACAACGTGATGGGCGTCGCGAAAGCCGCGCTCGAAGCCTCGATGCGCTATCTCGCCAGCGATTTCGGCCCCGCCGGCATCCGCGTCAACGCGATCTCGGCCGGCCCGGTGCGCACCCTGGCGGGCGCCGGGATCGGCGATGCGCGCGCGATGTTCAACTATCAGCGCGAGCATTCCCCGCTGCGCCGCTCGATCACCATCGAGGATGTGGGCGGGGCGGCGCTGTACCTCCTGTCGGATCTCTCGAGCGCCGTCACGGGCGAGGTGCATTTCGTCGACGGCGGCTACTCGACCATCTCGATGCCGCATCCGGACCGGCTGAAGGGCGAGACGGCCTGACGTTTCCGAAGCGCTCGACAGCACATTTCACACAGGAGAGAGCATGCGTCGTCTCGCCCGACTGGCCTTCGCGGCATTCCTCGTCCTGCCGGCCGCGGCGTATGCTCAATCTTCGGCGGAGGGGCTGCCGCCGGTCGTCACGGCGGCGCTTCGCGAGGGGCTGACCTGCGCGCCGCGCGGCCCTCTGCCGCCGCTCGAACCCGGTGCCGTCCAGATCGCGGATTTCAACGGCGACGGCCAGCCCGACTATCTGCTCGACTATGGCAAGATCGTCTGCAAGGGCGAGATATCGGGCTTCTGCGGCTCGGCGGGCTGCGCCATGCGCGTGTTCGTGTCGGGCCCGAAGGGCCATGCGCTGGTGCTCGACGACTATACGGTCGATCCGGTGGTCGATACGAACACCAAGCCGCCGACGATCCGTCTCAAGCACTATCCGAAGGACCGCGTGCTGCGCTGGTCCAAGACCCGGTTTCGGGTCGTGCGGTAGCAGCAGCACGGCTCAGGGCGACGAAAAAGGCCGGGCGATGCCCGGCCTTTCGCGTTTCAGCAAGGATAGTGACGATCACTCGCCGGCTTCGGCGGCCTTCTCGGCGTCGCGCTCGGCCTTCTGCTTGGCCTCCAGGTCCTCGCCGGTCTCCTGGTCGACGACCTTCATCGACAGGCGGACCTTGCCGCGCTCGTCGAAGCCGAGCAGCTTCACCTTCACCTTGTCGCCTTCCTTGACGACCTCGTTGACCTTCGCGACGCGCCGGTTGGCGAGCTGCGAGATATGCACGAGCCCGTCGCGGGCGCCCATGAAGTTCACGAAGGCGCCGAAATCGGTGGTCTTCACCACGGTGCCGTCATAGATCACGCC
>JBDHTH010000085.1:0-8729 GCA_039808545.1 Phreatobacteraceae bacterium
GAGGTCTGGGACATCCTCGACGAGGTGATCCGCGAGCATCCCGTGATGCTCAACCGCGCCCCGACTCTCCACCGCCTTGGCATCCAGGCCTTCGAGCCGGTGCTGATCGAGGGCAAGGCGATCCAGCTCCACCCGCTGGTCTGCGCCGCCTTCAACGCCGATTTCGACGGCGACCAGATGGCCGTGCACGTGCCCCTCTCGCTGGAAGCCCAGCTCGAGGCGCGCGTCCTCATGATGTCGACCAACAACATCCTGCACCCGGCCAACGGCTCGCCGATCATCGTGCCGTCGCAGGACGTCGTGCTCGGCCTCTACTACCTGTCGATCATGTCGGACGGCGAGCCCGGCCAGGGCAAGATCTTCGGCTCCATGTCGGAGATCGAGCACGCGCTGCAGGCCAAGGTGATCACGGTCCATACCAAGATCAAGTATCGCTGGACCGGCATCGGTCCGGACGGCCAGGAATACAAGAAGTGGTATGACACGACCCCCGGCCGCGTCATGCTGAGCCAGGTGCTGCCGCGCTCCTCGAAGGTCTCCTTCGACATGATCAACAAGCTGATGACCAAGAAGGAGGTCTCGGCCGTCATCGACGTCGTCTACCGCAACTGCGGCCAGAAGGAATCGGTGATCTTCTGCGACCGCATCATGGCGCTCGGCTTCCACAACGCGTTCAAGGCCGGCATCTCGTTCGGCAAGGACGACATGGTCATTCCGCCGAACAAGTGGAACCTGATCGAGGAAACCCGCAGCCTCGTGAAGGACTTCGAGCAGCAGTACAACGAAGGCCTGATCACCCAGGGCGAGAAGTACAACAAGGCGGTCGACGCCTGGGGCAAGGCCTCGGCGCGCCTCGCCGAGGACATGATGGTCGGCATCTCGACCACCAAGAAGGACGAGAACGGCCGCGACAAGCCGATGAACTCGATCTACATGATGGCGCATTCCAACGCCCGCGGCTCCCGCGAGCAGATGCGCCAGCTCGCCGCCATGCGCGGCCTGATGGCCAAGCCGTCGGGCGAGATCATCGAGACGCCGATCATCTCGAACTTCAAGGAAGGCCTCGACGTTCTCGAGTACTTCAACTCGACCCACGGCGCCCGCAAGGGTCTCGCCGACACGGCGCTGAAGACCGCCAACTCCGGCTATCTGACGCGCCGCCTCGTCGACGTCGCCCAGGATTCGATCATCACGGTGCGCGACTGCGGCACGACCAATGGCATCCGCATGCGGGCCATCATCGATGCCGGCCAGATCGTCGCCTCGCTGGCGAGCCGCATCCTCGGCCGCATGGCCGCCGAGGATATCAAGGACCCCTCGACCGGCGAGGTGATCGTCGCCGGCGGCGTGATGATCGAGGAGATCGCCGCCGACCGGATCACCAAGGCCGGTATCCAGGAAGTCAAGATCCGCTCGGTGCTGACCTGCGAAGCCAAGAACGGCGTCTGCGGCCATTGCTACGGCCGTGACCTGGCGCGCTCCACGCCCGTCAATCTCGGCGAGGCGGTCGGCGTCATCGCGGCGCAGTCGATCGGCGAGCCGGGCACCCAGCTCACCATGCGCACCTTCCATATCGGCGGCGCCGCGCAGGTGGTCGACTCCTCCTTCATCGAATCGAACTTCGAGGGCACGATCAAGATCCGCAACCGTGCGGTCGCGACCAACTCGGACGGCGACAACATCGTCATGGGCCGCAACGTCGCGGTCGTCGTCGTCGACAAGGACGGCTCCGAGCGCGCGGTGCACCGCGTGCAGTACGGCGCCCGCCTGAAGGTCGAGGAGGGCGACAAGATCAAGCGCGGCCAGCGCATCGCCGAGTGGGACCCCTACACCCGTCCGATTCTCACCGAGGTCGACGGCGTGGTTGGCTACGAGGACCTCATCGACAGCGTCTCGCTGTCGGAATCGATCGACGAGGCGACCGGCATCGCCAAGCGCGTCGTCATCGACTGGCGGACCTCGACCCGCACCCAGGACCTGCGCCCCTCCATCGTCGTGAAGGGCAAGGACGGCAAGCTCGCCAAGCTGGCGCGCGGCGGCGATGCCCGCTACCAGCTTGCCGTGGACGCGATCATCTCGGTCGATCCCGGCGCGAGCGTGAAGGCCGGCGACGTGCTGGCCCGTATCCCGATGGAAAGCGCCAAGACGCGCGACATCACCGGCGGTCTGCCGCGTGTCGCCGAGCTGTTCGAGGCGCGCCGTCCGAAGGAGGCCGCGATCATCGCGGAGGCCGCCGGCACGGTGCAGTTCGGGCGCGACTACAAGAACAAGCGCCGCATCACCGTGACGCCGACCGACGAGTCGCTCGAGCCCGTCGAGTACCTGATCCCGAAGGGCAAGCACATCCATCTCCAGGACGGCGACGTCGTGGAGAAGGGCGACTACATCCTCGACGGCAATCCGGCCCCGCACGACATCCTGGCGATCAAGGGCGTCGAGGAGCTGGCCGCCTATCTCGTCAACGAGATCCAGGAGGTCTACCGGCTCCAGGGCGTGAACATCAACGACAAGCACATCGAGGTGATCGTCCGCCAGATGCTGCAGAAGGTCGAGATCGACGATTCCGGCGAGACCGACATGATCCAGGGCGATCAGGTCGACCGGCTGGAGTTCGAGGAGATGAACCAGGCCGCGGTCGAGCAGGGTCTGAAGCCGGCGACGGGCCACCCCGTCCTGCTCGGCATCACCAAGGCGAGCCTGCAGACGCGCTCCTTCATCTCGGCCGCGTCCTTCCAGGAGACGACCCGCGTCCTCACCGAGGCGGCCGTCAACGGCAAGGCCGACACGCTCGAGGGCCTGAAGGAGAACGTCATCGTCGGCCGCCTGATCCCGGCCGGCACCGGTTCGACCATGAACCAGATCGCCCAGGTCGCGACGATGCGCGACGAGCTCATCGTCGAGGAGAAGCGGAAGAAGGGCATCGACGTCGACGCCCCGCAAGCCGCGCCCGTCAGCGCCGGCGAGTAAGCGGCGCGACATACATCCATGCGAAAGCCGCCCTTCGGGGCGGCTTTTTTGCTTGGAATGCGCTGCGTGACGTTCTCGCATCGCAAAGTCACGAAATCGCAGTTTTGAAGACGATTTGTTGCGAGCCTGCCACAGTGAGCCTAGGGTAGACTATGAATCGCTTCGTCGACGCGATCCATGAATCCGTCCTGGGATCAAAGCATAACGGCTCCTCGTTGACTCAGGTCATAAGCTCGCGGCGCCGAATCTGAACGCCGCCCGCGCATCGGGCTTCATGTCCGGTTCATCCGCGCCCCGCTATCGGTGCATCATGACAATCGGGCGTTCGCCCAAGGGGTTTTCGGACATGGTGAAGATTGCGATCGTCGGGGGTGGGCCCGGCGGGTTGATGGCCGCGTGGAATGTGCGCCGGAAGATCGGCGACATGGCGAAGGTCACCATTTTCGAGGCCTCCAACCGGCTCGGCGGCAAGGTGCTGTCGCGCCGCTTCAAGTCGGCGCCGGCCCTCTACGAGGCGGGCGTCGCGGAGATCTACGACTATTCGATGATCGGCCCCGATCCGCTGCGCGAGCTGATCGAGGACACGCTCGGCCTCGCGACCGTCGGCATGGATTCCGACGCGGTCGCGATGGACGGCGAGCTGATGAACGACCTCGGCGCCGTGCGGGCCAAATACGGCGATCGCACCGCCGACGCGATCCAGGCCTTCCGCCGGCGCTGCGGCATGATGATGTCGCCGATGCAGTATTACGAGGGCGCGTCCAAGGACGACAACAATCATCCCTGGGCCGGTATCTCGCAGGAGGAGCTGCTCGAGCGCGAGGTGCAGGACCCGGCCGCCAAGCGCTTCTTCAAGGTCATGGCGAGGAGCGACGTCGCCTCCGAGCCGCATGTGACGAACGGCTTGAACGCGCTGAAGAACTTCGTGATGGATATCGACGGCTATATCGGCCTCTACTCCATCGTCGGCGGCAACGAGCGGCTGATCGACGGCCTGAAGCAGCAGATCGATGCGGAGATCCGCTTCGACCACCGCGTGCGCCGCATCGGCCGCGCCGAGGACGGCACCTATCGCCTGACCGTGCAGGCCGGCGAGACCCTCCAGAGCGAGCATTTCGACCTCGTCATCGTCGCGCTGCCGCATAACTGGCTCGGAACGATGCAATGGGAGGGCGAGCGCCTCCGCACCGCGATGGTCGAGCATGTCGCCCATTTCGACCGCCCGGCGCACTACTTCCGCATCTCCTGCCTCTTCAAGTCGCCGTTCTGGCAGCAGCATCTGAAGGGCGCGTGGTTCATGACCGACGCCTTCGGCGGCTGCTGCGTCTATGACGAGGGCGCGCGCCACGATGTCGGCAGCCATGGCGTGCTGAACTGGCTGGTCGCCGGCTCCGACGTGCTCGCCTTCGGCAATCTCGACAAGGAGAGCCTCGCCGAGGAGGCGATCCGCAGCCTGCCGACCGCGCTGCAGGCCGAGGCGCGCGCCCAGCTTATCGAGGTCGAGACCCATGCCTGGCTCGCCTCCGTCAACGCCATTCCGGGCGGCCTGCCGGTCCGCGACCCGAAGAGCAACCACCTGCCGGAGCCCGTCGAGCATCCCGGCCTGTTCCTGATCGGCGACTACCTGTTCGATTCCACGCTGAACGGCCTGCTCGATTCGGCCGATGTCGCGACCGACATGCTGCTCTCCCAGCTCATGGCGATCCGCTACGCGAGCGGGGCCTGCCGGGAGTCGGCGGCGATCGACAACATCATGCTGCCGCCGCCCTCCGAGAAGATCGACCGGGTCTATTTCGAGCGCTATCGCGGCGTCGGGCCCTATGCCGAGACCTGGTCGCGCTTCTCCGATCCGGACCTGATCCTCAAGCAGATCGACCAGGTCTGGGGCGCGCGGAAGCGCAAGATCCGCATGCTGGTCGCCGGCTCGGCGAGCGGCGAGCTGGTGCAGGCGCTGCGCGAGCGCGGCGTCGATGCCTGGGGCGTGGAGAACAACCGCTTCATCCATGCCCGCACGCCCGAGGCTGTGAAGCGCTACAACAAGTTCGGCTCGGTCCTCGATCTGCCGTTCGACGACGACTATTTCGACTTCGTCTATGAGACCTGCCTCTGCCATGTCTCGCCGCGCCGCGTCGACGGCGCCATCGAGGAATTGCACCGCGTCGCCAAGACCGGCGTTATCTTCGCCTCGGTGACGAGCGACCTGACCTCGGACGTGATCGACGATTTCGACCTGCTGCGCGGCGTGAAGACGCTTTCCACCTGGTGGGAATGGTCGGAGCGCTTCTTCGAGGCGGGCTTCGGGCTGGCGCTCGAGGAGATCGAGAATCTCGACGCGCTCTGGGCGATGGCCGAGGCGGCCGGCAAGGGCGCCGGCAAATGGTACGAGGATGCCGAGAGCCTGCGCTACTGCTTCTTCACCAAGCTCGACGAGGAGGCGGAGGAGGGCGCCGGCGAGGCCGATCATACGGCCGACAACGTGCAGGCGCTGCCGGTGCGCGACATCCGCCTGATCCGGCCCCGCAGCGCCGCCGCCAACAACCGCGCCCCGCGCCGGCGGGACGATGTCGTGACGCTGGAGCCCGCCAAGGCCAGCGGCTGACGGGACCGCTGCCGGGACCGCCGTTCCCGGCAGCCATCGGGCTTGCAGCAGACAGGTAATGACCTTGATGCGCTTCGATTCCAGGGATCGGGGCGCATTCGCATAGAGTGAGGCCGCCATGGCGGGCGAGAAAGACGACGACCGCAAGCCGGCATCGGATCCGAGCGCGGCGAAGACGGCCGATCCGGCCGCGCCCGCCATTATCCCAGCAGAGGCCATGCCAGCCGGTAATGCGCCGACCCCGGCCGCCGCGAAGCCAGCCGCTCCGGCATCCTCCGTGCCCCCGGCCGGCAAGGCGCCGCCGCCGAAGAAGCCCCGTCCCGCCGATGACGACGAGGATGAGGACGACGACGAGGACGATGAGGACGACGACGAGGAGGATGACGACGAGGACGAGAGCGAGGCGGCCAAGCACACCTATTCGGCCGCCGAGGCGCTCGGCGCCTTCTCCAGCGTCTGGCATTTCGTAAGGCCGTTCCTCGGGCCTCATAAGCTCGGCATCGCGCTGGTGCTGCTCGGCCTCTGCGTCGAGACCGCCTTCAACGTCATCATGCCGATCAGCCTGAAATTCCTGATCGACGACGTGCTCGGCGACGATGGCGAGCGCTCCACGCTGTTCTGGATCCTCGGCACGCTCGGCGCGGCTGGCATCATCACCTCGCTGACCGCCATCTGGTACGAGAGGAAGGACGCTGACGTCTCGGCCGAGATCATCGGCGACATCCGCCAGCGCCTCTTCGAGCATATTCAGACGCTGTCGGTCGGCTTCTATCACCGCGTGAAGAAAGGCGAGGTCCTCTCGCGCTTCTCCGTCGACATGGCAGCGCTCGAGGAGGTGGTGCTGCATGCCGCCAACTGGGGCCTGCTGCCGCTGATGGAGCTGACGGCCGGCGTCATCCTGCTCGCCTTCCTCAACTGGAAGCTGGCGCTGGTCGCCATGCTGATCTTCCCGCTGACGCTGCTCGGGCCGCGCTTCATCGCACCGCGCGCCGTGCGCGCCAGCTACGACCAGAAAGTCAACGAGGCCGCCACCCTCTCGGTCGTGCAGGAGAATATCGGCGCGCAGACGGTCGTGAAGGCCTTCGGCCTACAGCGCCAGTCGCTCGGCTGGTTCAACACGCGCAACCGCGTGCTGCGCGGCGTGATGGCCCGCGCCACCTTCCTCAACACCATGGTGGAGCGCTCCATCACCATCTCGGTGCTGATGCTTCACCTGCTGGTGTTCGGCATCGGCGCCTACCTGACCTTCACGGACCAGATCACGCTCGGCACCTTCATCACCTTCGAGAGCGTCTTCTGGGAGATCAGCTACAACATCGCGCATGTGACGCAGTACATCCCGGTCGTGATCGAGGGCGCGGCCTCGGCCCGCCACATGAACGACCTGCTCCAGGAGCCCTCGCGCCACACCGACAAGCCGGACGCGACCGAGATGCCGCGCATGCAGCGCGCGCTCGCCTTCGAGAAGGTCGCGTTCTCCTATGACGGCACCGAGCAGCAGCTCCGCGGCCTCGACCTGGTGATTCCCGCCGGGCGCCGCATCGCCGTGGTCGGGCCGAGCGGGGCCGGCAAGTCGACGCTGCTCAACCTGATTCTCCGCCTCTACGACCCCGATGCCGGCCGCATCACGATCGACGATGTCGACATCTCGGACGTCACCCGCGATTCCCTGCGCGCCCATATGGCGATCGTTTTCCAGGAGAACGTGCTCTTCAACATGACGCTGCGCGAGAACATCCGCCTCGGTCGGCCGGATGCGAGCGACGAGGACGTGGTGCGGGTCGCCAAGGCGGCCGAGATCCACAAATTCATCAAGCGGCTGCCCGAGGGCTACGACACCATGGTCGGCGAGCGCGGCGACACGCTCTCGGGCGGCCAGCGCCAGCGCATCGCCATCGCCCGCGCGATTCTGCGCGATCCGGCCCTGCTGCTGCTCGACGAGGCGACCTCGGCGCTCGATCACGCGACCGAATCGGCGATCAACAAGACGCTGAAGAAGCTCTCCAAGGGGCGCACCGTCATCTTCGTCACGCATCGCCTCACCGCCGTCACCGACATGGACGAGATCATCGTCATGGAGGCGGGGGAGGTGGTGGAGCGCGGCCGCCACGCCGAACTGCTGAAAAAGAACGGCGTCTATGCCGATCTCTGGCATCATCAGTCGCAGGAGGACGATGACGAGGACGATGATGAGGAGGACGAGGAGTGATCCGCCTCGATCTCCGATTTTCTTGGCCCAAATCCTGCGAAAACCGGGTGTTCGTGCTTGACGCGCCCCGACTCTGGGGATAGAAGGCCACCACTTTCGCGGCAGGCGGTGACGGTCACCGAGTTCAGGCTCGTCAAGAGTAGAACCTAAGACCCTCAAACGCTGCCCCTGACGACCCAGTCAGTCTGAAGGACATGATCGGCGCGGCCTTCCGCTCCGATCCTCTGCGAAGCGAAGCGCCCATGGCAAAATCGGCCATCGGCGCGGCTTTGCGTTGCGATGTCCCGAGGCGGGTCGAGGCGGCTCACGCGGAACTAGAGCCTGCTCCCTTCAAACGGTTCCGTTTGAAGGGTCAAAGCAGTCTCTAACTCTTTGGAATCGATCGCTGTCCTGCCTTTTGATCGAAACGATCAAAAGGCAGCGCGATCTGAAGCGCCGGACCCTCGGAGAGGAATCTCTTAGGTTCGGCAGAAATTCAACCGGCGATGGGGTTTCACCCATCCGGAATACGGGCGTCACGATGCCGACGATCAATCAGCTGATCCGCAAGCCGCGGACCATCCAGAGGGCACGCAACAAGGTGCCGGCGCTGAATGCCTGCCCGCAGAAGCGTGGCGTGTGCACCCGCGTCTACACGACGACCCCGAAGAAGCCGAACTCGGCGCTTCGCAAGGTCGCCAAGGTCCGCCTGACGAACCAGCACGAAGTCATCGGTTACATTCCGGGCGAGGGGCACAACCTCCAGGAGCACTCGGTGGTCATGATCCGCGGCGGCCGCGTGAAGGACTTGCCGGGCGTGCGCTACCACATCCTGCGCGGCGTCCTCGACACCCAGGGCGTCAAGAACCGCAAGCAGCGCCGTTCGAAGTACGGCGCCAAGCGTCCGAAGTAAGTCGGGCCGAGATAGTTTCAGACGGATAGGAAACACACATGTCCCGTCGTCATCGTGCCGAG